>NZ_CP104002.1:300000-560000 GCF_029201565.1 Devosia sp. SD17-2 | reverse complement strand
ATATCGCAACCGTGGCACTGAGTGACAGCGGCCAATATGTGGTTGGCCTGCAGCCCGACTGGGTGGCGTTCCCGGCCGAGGACGTCGAACAGATCAACGTTGGCAATCTGCCCACCATCTACCGCTCGATCTGGGAAACAGGCCGCAAGCACGATCTCGATAACGACACGATCCAGCGCATCGTCGCCATGTTTGCCTATGACGTGGACATGACCAAGCGCATCACCGCTGGCGACACGATCGAGCTTCTGTCGACGGGCCCAAGCCCGGACGCGAAGTCAGACCTGCTCTATGTGGCGCTGACCCTGGGCGGCACCAAGCGCCAGCTCTATCGGTTTGCCGCGCCCGATGGCACGGTGGATTTCTTTGATCCTGACGGCGAAACCGGCAAGCGCTTCCTCAATCGGCGCCCGCTCGAGGGCGGCGGCACCATGCGTTCGCGCTTCGGCTACCGCATTCACCCCATCTTCAAGACGCGGCGCCTGCACACCGGCGTCGATCTGGCGGCGCGGACCGGTACGCCCATCTATGCCGCCGGCGACGGCGTGATCACCTATTATCGCTGGCAGTCCGGCTACGGCAACAAGATCGAGATGGAGCACGTCAACGGCTACGAGACCGCTTACGGGCACCTTTCGCGCTTTGTCGATGGACTGGGCGTGGGCAGCCAGGTCCGACAGGGCCAGCTCATCGGCTATGTCGGCTCCACCGGCCAGTCGACGGGTCCGCACCTGCACTTCGAGGTCAAGATCAACGGCAATTACGTCGATCCGCTGAGCGTGAAACTGCCCAAGGACAATGTGCTGGCCCCGCAGAACCGCGAAGCCTTCAACCAGACGATGACCCAGATCAACGAGCTGATGGCGCGCGAACCGGCGCCAGTTGAAGTGGCGGCGAGCAACTAAGGCCGCCACCTCTCCTGCTCTCTCAGGGGCCTAGTCCTCGCGCGCCACCCATACGGCCAGCTCATTGCCGCCGGGTTCTCGGAAGTGAAACCGCCGCCCGCCCGGAAAATCGAACTGAGGGCGGGTGATTTCGCCCCCTGCCCGCACCACGCGCTTTTCGGCATCATCGAGATCATCGGTGCGGATGATGGCCATGGTTGCAGCGACGCGTCCTTCGGACTGGTCGATGCCACCGTCGATCCCTGCATCCTCGATCGCGTCATAATCCGGACCATAGCTGGTGAGGCCCCAGCCAAAGGCGGCTCGGAAAAAGGCGCCGCTGCGCGCCCGATCGGTCGAGGGAAACTCGATGTAGTCGATGGTGTCGGCCATTTTGCCTCCTCCTAGTTTGTTCCTTATTTGTTCTATTTATTTGCGCTGGACGGCGCAAGGGCATTGTGTGCCGTGCGGCCAAGAGGGAATAGCGCGCAAAAGAAAGGGCTGGCGGCCCGAAGGCGCCAGCCCTTGTCTCTGGTGTCGGGCGCCCGGCTTAATGCAGGACGATGCCGCCCTCATTGGCGTCGACGACGACCCGACTGCCATCGGAAACCTTGCCCGACAGGATCGCGTCGGCAAGGCTGTCTTGGACCGAACGCTGGATGACGCGCTTGAGCGGGCGTGCGCCATAGGCAGGATCATATCCCTCATTGGCGAGCCACTCGCGCGCCGCCGGCGTGAGCTCGAGGCTGATGTCACGATCCCGCAGCAGGTTTTCGAGACGGCCGAACTGGATATCGACGATGGAGCCCATATGTTCGCGCCCGAGACGGTGGAACAGCAGGATTTCGTCGATCCGGTTGAGGAATTCCGGACGGAACGAGGCTTTGACCATGTCGAGCACCTTGCCGCGCACCAGTTCCACCGATTCTCCATCCTTGAGGTCGACCAGATATTCGGCCCCGATATTGGAGGTGAGTATGATGACCGAGTTGCGGAAGTCGACAGTACGCCCCTGCCCGTCCGTCAGCCGCCCGTCATCGAGCACCTGGAGCAGGACATTGAACACATCCGGGTGCGCCTTCTCGATCTCGTCGAAGAGGATCACCTGGTAGGGTCGACGCCGGACGGCTTCGGTAAGGACGCCGCCTTCGTCATAGCCGACATAGCCCGGAGGCGCGCCGATGAGCCGGGCCACCGAGTGCTTTTCCATGAACTCGGACATATCGAGGCGCACCATTGCGGTCTCGTCGTCGAAGAGAAACTGCGCCAGCGCCTTGGTCAGCTCGGTCTTGCCAACACCGGTTGGGCCGAGGAACATGAACGAGCCGATGGGCCGGTTCGGATCCTGAAGGCCCGCACGCGAGCGACGCACCGCCTTGGCCACGGCAGCCACGGCTTCGGACTGGCCGATGACACGAGCGCCGAGAGAGCTTTCCATATGGAGGAGCTTTTCGCGCTCGCCTTCGAGCATGCGGTCGACGGGAATGCCGGTCCAGCGCGACACCACCTGGGCAATGTCACTGGGCTCGACGGTTTCCTTGGCCATTACGGCATCGGGTTTGCCGTCGCCATCCGGATCATCGGCAGCGTTGAGGCGCTTTTCGAGATCGGGAATGACGCCATAGGCCAGCTCACCCGCCTTGGCGAGATCGCCCTGACGCTGCGCGATCTCGAGCTGGCTGCGCGCCGCATCGAGTTCTTCCTTGATTTTTGTCGAGCCCTGGAGACGTTCCTTTTCCGCCAGCCATTTGGCCGAGAGAAGCTGCGCCTGCTCTTCGAGACCGGACAACTCATGTTCAAGCCGCTCGAGCCGGGTGCGCGAACCATCGTCGCTTTCCTTGCGCAGAGCTTCGCGCTCGATCTTGAGCTGCATGATGCGGCGATCGAGTTCGTCCAAGGCTTCGGGCTTGCTGTCGACGGCCATGCGCAGGCGCGCTGCGGCTTCGTCCATCAGATCGATGGCCTTGTCCGGCAGGAAGCGGTCGGTGATGTAGCGGTTGGAGAGCGTAGCCGCACTCACCAGCGCCGAGTCGGCAATGCGGATGCCATGGTGCAGCTCATACTTCTCCTTGAGGCCGCGCAGGATCGAGATCGTATCCTCCACGGTGGGCTCGGAGACGAAGACGGGCTGGAAGCGACGGGCAAGCGCCGGGTCCTTTTCGACATGCTTGCGATATTCATCGAGCGTGGTGGCGCCAACGCAATGCAACTCACCTCGCGCCAGGGCGGGCTTGAGCAGATTGGACGCGTCCATCGCGCCATCGGCCTTGCCGGCGCCGACAAGCGTGTGCATTTCGTCGATGAAGAGGATAATCTGGCCTTCTGCCGCGGTCACCTCGTTGAGCACGCCTTTTAGGCGCTCCTCGAACTCGCCGCGATACTTCGCGCCGGCGATGAGCGCACCCATGTCGAGCGCGAGCAGGCTCTTGTTCTTCAGACTCTCGGGCACGTCGCCATTGACGATGCGGATGGCGAGGCCCTCGGCGATCGCCGTCTTGCCGACGCCGGGTTCACCGATCAGCACGGGATTGTTCTTGGTGCGGCGCGACAGCACCTGGATGGTGCGACGGATTTCCTCGTCGCGCCCAATGACCGGGTCGAGCTTGCCCTCGCGGACATCCTGGGTGAGGTCGCGGGCATATTTCTTGAGCGCGTCATAGGCGTTCTCGGCCGAGGCACTGTCAGCGGTGCGGCCCTTGCGCAAGGTCTCGATGGCGGCATTGAGCCCCTGCGGGGTCACGCCGGCCGATGCCAGGATCTTGCCGGCGTCGGTGTCCTTTTCGACGACCAGCGCCAGGAGCAGCCGTTCAACCGTGACAAAGCTGTCGCCGGCCTTCTGGGCGGCGCTTTCAGCGGTGTCGAAGACACGGGCGAGTTCGCGGCTGAGGTAGAGCTGGCCGGCATCACCGGACACTTTGGGAATTTTGTTGAGCGCGGCTTCAACGCCGGCGCGCGCAGCCTTGGGATCGCCCCCGGCGCGCTCGATCAAGCCATTGGCCATGCCCTGCTCGTCGTCGAGCAGCACTTTGAGAAGGTGGACGGGCGAGAACTGCTGGTGACCCTTGCCCAGGGCACCGGTCTGCGCGCTCTGGATGAAACCACGGGCACGCTCGGTATATTTTTCGATGTTCATTCAACTCTCCTAGTCTCGCCCGTAATGCGGCCCGAACGGCACCGGCATGACGGCGGAAGCGTCGCGTGAGCTCAAACGCCCGGCAATCCAGCGCGTCGTCTCACACGAGGATATATGGGGCCGCCCACAGAGAGTTGAAGGGGAGAGCAAGGGCAAATTGCAAAAAGGCCGGGCGCTGGGCCCGGCCTTTTGAAAGTCTTATTCGGCGGCGCTTGTCGTGCCAGCCGTCAGGAACGCCGGCAATTCGCCAACGTCGGGCTGGGGGGCGCTGGCCGGATCGGCACCAGCCTCCCCGGCGGCCGGACGGCGGCGGCGCGGACGACGCTCACGTGGCTTGCGCGGAGCCGCTTCGCCTTCGGCGGCAGCGGCATCGGCGGGAGCAGCGTCTTCACCGGAAGCTGCTTCCTCGGTGGCAGCAGCGGCCGGAGCCTGGGCCTGCGCCTGAGCCGCTTCGGCGATTTCCCGAGCCGACGGCCGGGAAGCAGGCGCAGCGGCCGGGGCTTCGTCTTCGGCGTCGTTCTGGTTCTGCTGCTGCGCCGGCTGGGGCGAGGCGAAGCGAGAGTTCAGCTCCGAGACATCGTCATCGAAATCATTGTCGTCCTGGCTCTGGCCATCGCGCTGGCCGGTCAGGGCCTGCTGAGCGGAGGAGACGATGCGGAAATAATGCTCTGCGTGCTGCAGATAATTTTCCGCCATCACCGAGTCGCCGGACGACTGGGCATCACGCGCCAGCTGCAGATATTTTTCCGCGATATGAGCCGCATTGCCGCGGACCTTCACGTCCGGGCCGTTGCTCTCATAATTCCTCGACAGCGGATTGACGTGCTTGCGCCCGCCATTACGGCCGCGCTGGCGGTTCTTGTTCTGATTGTTTGGTCTCATCGGGTCGCTTTGTCTAACTCTAGTAGTTAAGCGTCACATATGGGCGGACCGGAACGCGTCCGGCCTGGCCCCTCATTCCAGCAAAACATCGCTCGGGAATGGGGTTATACTGGTTTCATGAAGACCCAATGCGGTCTGGCAGCGCCCCGGAAATGCTTCCGCCCTGATCAACTCTGGCCCCTAACTTCGGGACAAGAACGGCGGCTAGCCGTGAGATCAACAATCGGGTGTGGTCGCTGCGGCGCCCATGATGCGCCGTTGACAGCATGTTCAAACTAGCGGTTTTCCCCGCCCTTGACCAGCACAAATCTCAAGCTGGCCCGTTTCATGCGCTTATGCCCCCTCAAAGTGGTGCGCACAAACCACACGATCAAGCCCTGCAAGATCCTTGTGGACGCTGACCTCTGCATATCCGGCATCGCGGAAGAGGGCACGAACGGCATCCCCCTGGTCATAGCCGATTTCCACAAGCACGCGCCCCGACGGCGCCAGCCAACGCGAGGCCTCGGCCGCGATGATGCGATAGGGCGCGAGCCCGTCGGGCCCACCATCGAGCGCAAGCCGCGGATCGAAATCCTTGACCTCGGGATCAAGGTTTTCAACGACATGGCTGGCAATATAGGGCGGATTGGACGCGATGAGATCAAACGGACCGTCATCCGGCTTCAGCGCGCCAAACCAGTCGCCACCCCGGAACGAGAGGCGGTCGGAGACGCCATTGGCGGCAGCGTTCTGCTGGGCCATCTCGATCGCCGCGGGATTGAGATCGGTGGCGATAGCCGTCGCGTCCTCCCTGTTGGCGAGGATGGCAATGGGGATGCAGCCTGTGCCAGTGCCCATGTCGAGAAGGCGCCCGCCTTTCGGGAGCGCCTCAAGCGCCAGATCGACCAGAAGTTCGGTGTCGGGGCGCGGCTCGAGGGTGGCAGGGCTCAGCGCGAACTCGAGACCATAGAATTGCTTGTGCCCGATGATTCGCGCCACCGAGAGCCCGCTGAGCCGGCGCGTCAGAAGCGCCTCAACCTCGGCAAGGGCTTCGGGCGAGACGGACTCATTCTCGCGCGAGAAGAGACCCAGGGCATCAAGGCCGAGCGCATGACCGACGAGAAGCTTTGCATCGAGGACGGGCGTCTCAAAACCTGCGCTCGAGAGCACATCGCGATGGTGGTGCCAGAGCGCGCCAATGGTCGTCGGCGACGTCAGATCCCGCTCTCCATGGCCGCCAGCTGGGCCGCCTGGTTCTCCGTGATCAGAGCCTCGATCAGCTCGTCCAGCGCCTCGCCTGTGATGACCTTGTCGAGCTTATAGAGCGTCAGGTTGATCCGGTGGTCGGTGACCCGGCCCTGCGGGAAGTTGTAGGTGCGGATGCGCTCCGAGCGATCGCCCGAGCCGACCTGACCCTTGCGCTCGGCCGAGCGGGCGCTGTCGCGTTCTTCGCGCTGCATCTCGTAAAGACGCGCGCGCAGCACGACCATGGCCTGCGCGCGGTTCTGGTGCTGGCTCTTGAGCGCCGAGGTGACGACGAGGCCGGTGGGGATATGGGTGATGCGCACCGCCGAATCGGTGGTGTTGACGTGCTGGCCGCCGGCGCCCGAGGCGCGCATGGTGTCGATGCGGATGTCCTCGTTGCGGATCTCGATGTCGATGTCTTCGACTTCCGGCAGCACGGCGACAGTGGCGGCCGAGGTATGGATGCGGCCCGAACCTTCCGTGGCCGGCACGCGCTGGACGCGGTGCACGCCGCTTTCATATTTCATGCGGGCATAGACGCCCTTGCCCGAAACATTGGCGATGACTTCCTTGTAGCCGCCCATTTCGCCGGGGCTTTCCTCCATCAGCGTCACCTTCCAGCCATGGTTGGCGGCATAGCGCTCATACATGCGGAAGAGATCGCCGGCGAAAAGTGCGGCCTCGTCGCCGCCTGTGCCGCCTCGGATTTCGAGGATGATGGACTTTTCGTCCGCCTCGTCCTTGGGCAGCAGCAGGATGCGGATGGCCTGGACATAGGCTTCGAGCTTTTCGTCGAGTTCCTCGATCTCGGCTTCGGCCATTTCGATGAGGTCCTTGTCGCCGCTTTTCAGCAGCGTCGTGGCCTCGGCATGGTCGCGCAGCGCCTTTTTATAGGCGGTGATCTCGGTCACGATCGGCGTGAGGTCAGAGTGCTCCTTAGAGAGTTTTGCGAACTCATCCGGGCTTGCCCCACCCGACAGCGCCGCCTCGATATACTGGAAGCGGGTTTCGAGGGCGTCGAGTTTGTCCTGGGGCAATGCGGGCATGATCAGTCTTTCGCCGGAATTCAGGTCCTGCGTGTAATGATCCGGGCGGGCAACATCAAGGCCGCACGCTCACCCCATGGGCAGGTTCTGCTTTTCCACCCATTCGGTAAGCAGTTCGCGGATCGCCACGCCATCGGCGCCATCGCTGAGCGCGGCTGCCACCGAAGCGCGGATCGGCGTGAGGTCGAGATTGAGCACCAGCTCCTTGATCGGGCCGATCGAGGCCGGCCCCATGGAGAGCCGGGTCATGCCGATCGCCATCAACGCCAGGGCCTCCATCGGCCTGCCGGCCAGCTCGCCGCACATGGTCACAGGCTTGTTGTGCCGACGAGCCGCATCGACGATCAGCCGGATCGCACGCAGGCGTGGCATGGCAATGGGATCGTAATTCTTCGAGACGCGCGGGTTGGCGCGATCGGCCGCAGTAAGGAACTGCACCAGGTCATTGGAGCCGATGGAGACGAAATCCGCCTCGGGCAGCAATTGGTCGAGTTCGAACAGCAGCGATGGCACTTCGACCATGGCACCGATCTCGACCCCTGACGGAAGGGGCTGACCGGCCCGGCGCAGGCGCTCGATTTCCTTGTTGATCACAAGACGCGTCTGGCGGAACTCAAAAGTCTCGGTGACCATGGGCACGAGAATTTTCAGCGGCCGCCCATGCGCTGCCATCAGCAGAGCCCGCACCTGGGTCCGCAACAGGCCTGGACGATCCAGCCCCAGCCGGATCGAGCGATAGCCCATGGCCGGATTTTCTTCAGCCATCGAGCGCAGATAAGGCACGACCTTGTCGCCGCCGATATCGAGCAGGCGGAAGACGATCGGCCGGTCGCCGGCTATGGCAAGTGCCTCGGCATAGAGCTCGACCTGCTCCTGCAGGCGCGGGAGCTTGGAGGCGATCATAAACTGCAGCTCGGTACGGAAGAGACCGACGCCCACCGCGCCGGTGTCGTCCAGCATGGGCAGGTCCGCGACCAGCCCGGAATTGTGCAGCAGGGTGATATCCACGCCATCGCGCGTCACGCTGGGCTTGTTCTTGAGCGCGGCATAATGGGCGCGGCGCTTGGCCGAAACCCGTACCTTGTCGACATAGGTCTGTTCGACATCGGGCGTGGGGCGCAAATGCACCTGTCCGGCCTGCCCGTCGATGATGATGTCGTCGCCTGTTTCGCACATGGAGACGATTGATTCGGCCTGCCCCACCGCCACGATGCCCAGCGAGCGGGCGACGATGGCAACGTGGGCCGTCGCACCACCCTCTTCCAGCACCACGCCGCGCAGCTTCTTGCGGTCGTATTCGAGCAGTTCCGCCGGGCCCATGTTACGGGCGACGAGAATGGCATTGTCGGGCAGCACGCGCTGGGCGGGCTGGCCGGTATTGGTCAGGACGCGCAACAGACGGTTTGCAAGATCGTCGAGATCATGCAGCCGGTCGCGAATATAGGGATCGGTCTGGCGCATCATGCGGGCGCGCGTGTCGTTTTGCACCCGCTCCACTGCCGCCTCGGCCGAAAGTCCGTTCTCGATCGCCTCGGTCAACCGGTGCACCCAGCCCCGGTCATTGGCGAACATGCGATAGGTTTCGAGAATCTCGCGATGGTCCGACGACGGCTGCATGTCGCCATGGTCGAGCATGGCATCAATCGAGACGCGCATGGTCTCGAGCGCCTTGTCGAGCCGGGACTTTTCCTGCTCGGTATCTTCGGCAATGAAATTGGTCACCACGACGCGCGGATCGTGCAGCACAACTGTGCCCAGCGCGATGCCATCGGTGAAGCTGACGCCATTGAACATGCGGGGTCGCCTGAGATCGATATCCGACCCCGGCTTGATCAGATTGTCGAAATCCGAGGTCGCGATCATCTCGGCCAGGATTGTGGCCGTAGTCAGCATCGCCTCGGTTTCATCCTCGCCATAATGGCGACGCTCGGCGTTTTGCACGACGAGGACGCCTAGCGTCTGACCGGCGCGCAGCACGGGCACGCCCAGAAACGAATTATACCTGTCTTCACCCGTCTCCGGCCGATAGGCAAAGCTGGGATGGGAGGGGGCATCATCAAGGCTGAGCGGTTCGGCTTCGGATGCGATGAGGCCGACCAGCCCCTCACCCAGGCGAAGCGTCGTCATATGGACCGATTCGGCCTCAAGCCCCTTGGTAGCAAAGAGCTCGAGCGCACCATCGTCGCGCAATACGTAGAACGAGCAGACGTCGGCCCGCATGTTCTGGGCGATGAGGGCGACGATCTTGTCGAGACGCGCCTGCGAAGCCAATGGCTCCGCCATGGTTTCGCGCAGCTGGCGCAGCAAAACTCTCGGGCCGCCTATGGACGTGACCATTTACTCCGGCGACCTGATGAAGCCGCCCCCCTGTTCGGACGCGGCCTCATCCCCCAATGGGGCCTAGGCGTCCTTCTTATCCAAACCGTAATAGGTGTGGAGCGCCCGAACCGCAAGCTCGGCATATTCTTCATCGATCAGGACCGAGGTCTTGATTTCCGACGTGGTGATCAGCTGGATGTTGATCCCCTTGTCGGCAAGCGCCTTGAACATCGAGGCGGCGACGCCTGCGTGGCTACGCATGCCGACGCCCACGACAGAGACTTTTGCACCGCCGCGCGAGCCCGAAAGACGGGCATATTCAAAGCGCCCGCCATTGTCCTCGAGCGCCTTGACCGCCTTGTCATATTCGCTGTCGGGCACGGTGAAGGTGATGTCGGTTGTCGCGGCATCGTCGGAGATGTTCTGCACGATCATGTCGACGATGATGCCCTTGTCGGCCAGCGTGCCAAAAATGGCCGCGGCGACGCCGGGATTGTCCTTGACGGCGCGCAGGGTGATCTTGGCCTCTGCCTTGGCGAGCGTCACGCCCGAAACGATCTGCTTTTCCATGATCTCTTCCTCATCGCAAACGAGCGTACCCGGAACACCAGGCAAACCATCGGGCCCGATCTGTGGGGCATCCGGGTCATCGAAACTGGAGCGGACGGTGAGCCGCACCTTGTGTGCCATGGCCATTTCCACGGCGCGGATCATCAGCACCTTGGCACCGAGCGAGGCCATTTCCAGCATTTCCTCAAAGGAAATGCGGGTCATGCGCTGGGCCTTGGGAACGATGCGCGGATCGGTCGTGTAAACACCGTCCACATCGGTATAGATATCGCAGCGGTCCGCGCCGACAGCAGCAGCCACCGCGACAGCAGATGTATCCGAGCCACCGCGACCGAGCGTTGTAACGCGGCCATGGGGCGAAATCCCCTGGAAGCCGGTGATCACCGGAACCCAGCCATCCTTGAAGCGCTTGTTCAGCTCGGTCGGGTCAATCTCGGCGATACGGGCCGCGCCATGCGCGTCGTCGGTCTTGATCGGAACCTGCCAGCCGGCGAAAGAGCGCGACTGGATGCCCATTTCGGAAAGGACGATGGCCATGAGGCCCGCCGTCACCTGCTCGCCCGAGGCGACCACGGCATCATATTCACGCGCGTCGTGGAATGCGCTGGCCTCATTGACCCAGCCGACCAGTTCATTGGTCTTGCCGGACATGGCCGAAACCACGACGGCAACTTCATTGCCGGCTTCCACTTCGCGCTTCACATGGCGCGCAGCCTGACGGATGCGCTCGACATTGGCCACAGAAGTGCCACCGAATTTGACGACGATGCGGGCCATTTTTTCCCCGGTCTTCCGCCGAACCCGGCGGTACGCTCACTTGTTGGGGGCCAGATGCCATAAAGTGCGGGCGCAATCAACCGTTCTGCACGGCGCGCGACACTCCCGCGCCTTGCACTAAGCGCATCATCATCGCATATCTGGCCTGCACAGGAGCCCTCTCATGTCCCAGACCACCATCAACGACGCTGAAGTCGCAAAATTCACGGCCATGGCCGAGGAGTGGTGGGACCCCAAGGGCAAGTTCAAGCCGCTGCACAAGTTCAACCCGGTGCGCCTCTCCTATATCCGCGAGCATCTGATCGCCCATTTCGGCAAGGACGGCAGCGCAATCCGGCCCCTTGAGGGCCTTACCATCCTCGACGTTGGCTGCGGTGGCGGCCTGCTCTGCGAACCACTGACGCGGCTCGGCGCGACCGTGACTGGCATTGACGCGGCCGAGCGCAATATCGCCATCGCCCGCATTCATGCCGAACAGTCGGGGCTCGATATCGACTATCAGGCAACGACCAGCGAAGCCCTCGCCGCAGCGGGAAAAACCTTTGACGTCGTGCTCAACATGGAGGTGGTCGAGCACGTCGACAATGTCCCGCTCTACATGAAGAGCTGCGCCGATCTGGTGAAGCCGGGCGGGCTGATGTTCACCGCCACCATCAACCGCACGGCCCGCGCTTTTGCGCTCGCCGTCGTCGGCGCTGAATATGTCCTGGGCTGGTTGCCCAAGGGTACGCATGACTGGAAGAAATTCCTCACCCCTGATGAAATCGGCAGCCTGCTCAGCCGCAATGGTCTCAAGGTCACAGACCAGACGGGGGTGGTCTACCATCCCATCGGGGATGAATGGCGCCGCAGCCGCGATATGGGCATCAATTACATGATGCTGGCGGCGCGGCCCGCCTGAGCGCGCCGCGCCTCTGGATCCAGTGCAACCTTAGACGTGCATGAGGTCGGATTTTTCGACATTCAGCACCACGCCTTCAGCGGTCACCCGGTCGATGTGCTCGGGAAAAATGTAGCGGTCCCGGGCAAACAGCCCATCGGCATCGAGGCGGATAAATCCTTCGCGCAGTGCCTTCTCCTGAACTTCGCGTGGCAAGCCGTCATCGGGCGAAAAAATATCGGCCAGAATGGATGTCAGTCCGGTCTGGTTCTCTTCGAGCACTGGACTGACCCCTGCAGCCTCGACGCCCGGGATCGACGGGTCCTTGTCGCCGATCCGAAACGTCTCGACAGTACCTATGGCATTCATCGCCCGGTCGTAGACCTTCATGCCCTCGTGGATGGAGTTGGGAATTGCGTGCATCGTATGTCTCCTCTGCTTGATGAGAAGGAACGACCGCGCGCCCCAAGGCGTTCCGCAGGGTAAAGGCCGGAGCGGTCATCACATTTCCGATTTGTTAACCATACGGAAACGCTCGCTGAAACACGCTCCGGCATTGGTGGTCCCGTGCGGAATTGAGAGTGTCCATGCCCCTAGCACGCCTTGCTTCGTTCATCGCCTTCGGCACGGTCATCCTGTCCAGCCCCGCCTTGGCGCAGGCGACCGATGAGCAGAATGTCTTCGTCATGGGCGGCCCCTTCACCAGCGGCTACTTCTCCGACGCGTTTCTGCTGTGGGAGGACCACTACGAATCCAATTTCTTTGCCGGGGTGGGCTACCAGTACTTCATGTATGAGCATTCCGGCGGCTTCAAGCTGGGCGCCGAAGCCGGCCTGGGCGTTCGCCTCGGCGACCGGTCCTCTGCTGAACTCTGGGCGGGGCTCGTTGGCCGGCTCGACATGTTCCAGATTGGGGACATCCGGATTACCCCGTCGATTACCGCCGGCTTTTCTGTCGTCACCGACACGATCGGGGTGGAAACCGAGCGCGCAGCCAAGCTTGGCCACGACATCCCTTTCCTCTATTACCTGGGGCCTGAAATCGCCGTCTCCCATGTCGGTTACCCCGAACTCGAGGCCTTCGGGCGCATTCATCACCGATCCGGCGGGTTTGGCACGATCGCCGAGATCGATGGCTCCAACGCCGTGGTAATGGGCCTGCGCTATAAATTTTAGTCCGCCTGGAGGACGAAGGCATCCCGACTCAAAGGTGACGGGACCGCCTCGCCCCCAGGCAATAACGGCGACCCGCCAGGCGGGCGCTTATGGAAGTTCCGCAGATGTCTGACCCATCCGGGACCGTCGAACGCTTTTCCGCCGTCGCAAAACTGCGACAGGCGGCGTTCGACTGGCTGACCGCACCGGCTGCCGCAGCCGATTCCAATATCCGGTCAGAACTGGCCCGCACGCTCATCGTCAACCGACGCACCCTGGCTTTCGGCGCGCTCAGCATGGGCCTGTTGCTGCTGGCCATTGCCCTCTTCAAGAGCATTGCCGAGGGCGCCCTCATCGCTCTCGTGGTTGCCGCCGCCCTGCTGCTGCGCGCTCACACTCTGGATCGTGCACAACAGGCCGCAGACGCCGACAAAAATCTCAACGCCGTGGTGGAGGCCGGGCTGGTCTATGCCGTTTCGCTCTCGCTGGTTGGCGTCGCAGCAACCACCAGCGGGCAATTGGTGCTGATCGTGCTGGGCGCGCTGGTAACAACCGGGCTGGTCTTCGGCTTCTGCATCACCAATAGCGCTGCACCGCGCTACGCCACGCTGCAGGCGGTCATCGTCATGCTCCCGGTGATTTTTACCACGGCCCTCTCCGGGCCGCCGGAAATGCTTATCATTTTCGTCCACGCCCCGATCTGGATCTTTGGCGTCATCATGCTGATCGGCACCAGCCATAACCGGCTGGCCGGCCTGATCCGGGCCCAGAAAACCAGTCGCTATCTCGCCTATAATGACGCGCTGACCGGGCTCGCCAACCGCGCCCAGGTGATGAGCACTCTCCAGCAACTGGCCAATCCGACCCAATCGCGGGCGCGTCAGCCAAAGGGACAGCGCTCCTATCTGCTCTATCTTGATCTCGATGGATTCAAGGGCGTCAACGACACCCATGGCCACGCCGCCGGCGACCGACCGCTCGAGGCTGTCGCCGGGCGTCTCACGGACAATGTGCGCTCCGGCGATCTCGTCGGTCGCCTCGGCGGCGACGAATTCGTGATCGTGCTATCCGATCCCCAGCCCGACCATGTACGCGCTCTGGCCAGCCGTATCACCGAGGCCATCGCCCATCCCTTCAGCCTTCCCGGCGACATCGAGGCGCGGATCGGGGTCAGCATTGGCGGCGCTCCCCTGCACAGCGATCCCCAGCACGCTTTGGCCGAGGCAGACACCATGCTCTACCGCGCCAAACATGGCGGCAGGGGCGGTCATTTCCTCAGCGGATTATAGGGCTACCGAGGCGCCTGAAACCGCGCTTTTCAGCGTAACCGTACCGTACGGTACGGTACGGAAAATCCTTGAAGCTGCGGCCGATTGGGTCTAAACAGGGAGCCAATTAAAATCCCGGCCCCACCGGCGCCTTCTTCGAGGATATTGCCATGCCCGCCTATCGTTCCCGTACCACAACCCATGGCCGCAACATGGCCGGCGCGCGGGGGCTCTGGCGCGCCACGGGCATGAAGAACGAGGATTTCGGCAAGCCCATCATTGCCGTGGTCAATTCCTTCACCCAGTTTGTGCCTGGCCACGTCCATCTGAAGGACCTCGGCCAGCTCGTCGCGCGCGAGATCGAGATCGCCGGCGGCGTCGCCAAGGAATTCAACACCATCGCGGTCGATGACGGCATCGCCATGGGCCATGACGGCATGCTCTATTCCCTGCCCAGCCGCGACATCATCGCGGACTCGGTGGAATACATGGTCAACGCCCACTGCGCCGACGCCATGGTCTGCATCTCGAACTGTGACAAGATCACTCCCGGCATGCTGAATGCCGCCATGCGGCTCAACATCCCCGTGGTCTTCGTGTCGGGCGGCCCGATGGAAGCCGGCAAGGCCATCCTCAAGGGCAAGCTGCAGGCGCTCGACCTCGTCGACGCCATGGTCATGGCCGCCGACGAACATTACACCGACGAAGAAGTGCAGGCCGTCGAAGAAGCTGCCTGCCCCACCTGCGGCTCCTGCTCGGGCATGTTCACCGCCAATTCGATGAACTGCCTCACCGAAGCCCTCGGCCTGTCGCTGCCGGGCAATGGCTCGACGCTGGCAACCCACTCGGACCGCAAGCGCCTGTTCCAGGAAGCCGGTCACCTCATCGTCGACCTCGCTCGCCGCTATTACGAGCAGGACGACGAAACCGTGCTGCCGCGCTCTATCGCCACCAAGGCGGCCTTCGAGAACGCCATGGCGCTCGACATTGCCATGGGCGGCTCGACCAATACGGTGCTGCATATCCTGGCCGCAGCCTTCGAAGGCGGCGTCGACTTCACCATGGACGACATCGATGCCCTGAGCCGTCGTGTTCCGGTGCTCTCCAAGGTCGCACCGGCCAAGAATGACGTGCACATGGAAGACGTGCACCGCGCTGGCGGCATCATGGCCATCCTCGGCCAGCTCGATCGCGCCGGCCTGATCAATCGCGACGAGCCGACCATCCATGCGCCGTCCATGGCCCATGCGCTGGACAAGTGGGACATTTCCCGCACGAACTCGGACTCGGTGCGCGAATTCTTCAAGGCGGCACCCGGCGGCGTTCGCACCACCCAGGCCTTCTCCCAGTCCAATCGCTGGAATGAGCTCGACCTCGACCGGCAGAACGGCGTCATCCGCTCGGCTGAAAACCCCTTCTCCAAGGACGGCGGCCTCGCCGTGCTCAAGGGCAATATTGCGCTCGACGGCTGCATCGTGAAGACGGCGGGCGTTGACGAGTCGATCCTGAAGTTCACCGGCCCCGCGCGCGTGTTTGAAAGCCAGGACGCGACGGTCAAGGCCATTCTCTCCAACGAGATCAAGGAAGGCGATGTCATCGTCATCCGCTATGAAGGCCCGCGCGGCGGCCCCGGCATGCAGGAAATGCTCTATCCGACGAGCTATCTGAAGTCGAAGGGCCTGGGCAAGGCCTGTGCCCTGCTCACCGACGGCCGGTTCTCCGGCGGCACCTCGGGCCTGTCCATCGGCCACGTTTCCCCGGAAGCAGCTGAAGGCGGCGCCATCGGCCTCGTGCGCGAAGGCGACATGATCGAGATCGACATCCCCGGCCGCACCATCACGCTGCTCGTCAACGAGGGCGAGATGGCCAAGCGCCGGACCGAGCAGGATGCCAAGGGCTGGAAACCAGCCGAGCCCCGCAAACGCAAGGTCACCACCGCGCTCAAGGCCTACGCTGCCTTTGTGACTTCGGCATCAAAGGGCGCCGTGCGGGACGTGGATGCCATCAACAAGCTGATGGATTGATCCCATCGTGCCTCGTTTCCGGATCGATCCTTTTCCGACCGATCCGGAACTCGACGAACTCTGGCGGCGCGCCTGGGATGTGTCGCTGGAAAGATCCTATCAGGATGTCCTTGCCCGCAGCCTTGGGCATGTCGGCGCCTATGCAGACGAGCGACTGATCGGCTTCGTCAACATCGCCTGGGACGGCGGCCTCCACGCCTTTATCCTCGACACCTGCACGGACCGCGACTTTCGCGGTCGCGGCATTGCGACCGAACTGGTGCGACAATCAGCACAGCTGGCTCGAGACCGTGGCGCACAATGGCTCCATGTCGACTACGAGCCGCACCTGGACAGCTTCTATCGCGGCTGCGGCTTTCTCCACAGCACGGCCGGCGTCATGAAATTGTCGTGACATTTCAAATGCCCGGTGCTACCACGCGCTCAGCCATTCAGTGGTCTGCCAAGATTACTGTCTGGTCAGGTTCGATAGCGGGGATTCCACCCTCCCTATCGGACCGACCTAAATCCCCATGACATCGTCGGTAATGCCCAACTCGGACCGCAGCTTTAGCGTGAGCCCCTTTGCGACCAGCGCGTAGGAGCGGCGAATATAGGCGAGCTGCTCGTCGTCGGTCAGAGGCGAACCTTCGAGCACCGACACCCACATGCGCTTGGCAAAATAGGCCGCTTGGGAAACGCCCTCGAGCTCTGTGAGCAGGTCAAAGCTCCCCTCGCCGCATTTGAACACCAGACGTAGCGGCTCATTATCGGACAGGAGGCAGAAAACCTTGCCGCCGACTTTGGCGATATGGGATTCCCACTGGTCTTCCATGGTCACGCCCGGCCAGGCCAGAGCGGCATCAAAGCCTGTCTTGGTATACAGCGACATCGGCACCTCCAATCACCAGACCGGTACTGGATGCCCTAAGCGTCATAAAATGTCAGGAGGCAAACCGGTCAGTTGTCCTCGCCCACATCGGGCAGGGGCATGAAGTTAACGCCATCCTCGATCAGGGCCGCGATCTCGTCCTGGCTGGCCTGACCATAAATGCCGCGCGCCTCGACTTCCTCGAAATGGATTTTTCGGGCTTCCTCGGCGAACCTGTCGCCGACATTGTCGGCCTCGCTCATGACCTTGCGACGATATTCGCGCAGCATCTCGCGGATTTTTGCCGCCTCCGGATGTACGGCAGCGACGGTACGGCGCTCATGATCGGTGCGGGCGACGGCCGGCGCCATAGGCGCCTTTTCCACTTGCCCATCCCCGCAAACGGCACAGCTGACAATGCCACGCGCTTTCTGCTCGTCATAGGCGGCGGCGTTCTTGAACCAGGCGTCGAAGCTATGCCCCTTCGCACATTGGAGAGAATACTGGATCACTTGGTCTGTCGTCGTCTCTGGATACGCCGAAAAGAGCGTCCTCTGATTGTCATATAGCGAGCGCGCCTAGCCCTGCAATGGTTCGGGCGCGGCAAAGTCGCGCGCGTTGGCGAGCGCGGGCACCCGTTGGCGGGCTTCCCTCACAAGAGCCGGATCGATGTCGGCGAGGAGAACGCCCGGCGCGTCGTGGTCGAGCTCGGCGATGACCTTGCCCCACGGGTCGATCACCAGCGAATGCCCATAGGTGGCCCGTCCATTGGCATGCTGGCCACCCTGAGCGGCAGCGATGACATAGGACCCCGTCTCAATTGCCCGGGCGCGCAGGAGCACATGCCAGTGCGCCTGCCCCGTTGGTACGGTGAAGGCAGCGGGCACAGCGATCAGATCGGCACCAGCATTGGCGAGGCTATTGTAGAGCCTTGGGAAGCGCATGTCGTAGCAGATGGAAAAGCCGAGGGTGAAGTCACCCAGCGGCGCCGTCACTGCCCTGTCACCCCCCTTATAGGTTGCACTTTCGCGATAGGCATTGAGCCCGGCGATATCGGCATCAAAGAGGTGGATCTTGTCATAATGCGCCACTATCGCCCCGTCCGGCCCGAACAGCACCGACCGATTGGCAAAGCGACCATCTTCGAGCGGAATGGGCAGCGAACCGATATGGACATGCATTTTGTGCTGGCGCGCCAGCTCACCCACGCGGGCCAATTGCGGATGACCCTCGAATGGAGCCGCCACCGAGCGCAGCTGATCCCGGCTTTCGGGGAAAATCAGCGTCACCTCCGGGGTCAGCGCATAGCTTGCCCCGGCTTCCGCTGCCTCTGCGATCATCGGCTCGAGCGCTGCAAGATTGGCATCCGGATCAAGCCCGGACTGCATCTGGATGGCGGCGATCTTCATGGGTCAGCTACTGGGCCAGGAGGGGATCGAGACCGCCTTCGCGGTCCAGCGCAGCCATGTCGTCATAACCACCCACATGGGTAGCTCCGACAAAGATCTGCGGCACGGTGCGGCGGCCATTGGCGCGCTTGGTCATCGCTTCGCGCAGCTCGGGGTCGAGCACAGTGATCTCGGTATAGTCTGCGCCCTTCTCGTTCAGCAGCGCCTTGGCCGCATGGCAATAAGGACAGGTGGGTGTCGTATAGATTTCGACCTTGGCCATTGTCGGGCTCCGGAAACATTTGTCTCGATCTTATATGGGGAGTTCCCCGCCAATGACAACGCGGGCGAAGGTCAGGATATCGATCCGCTCCGCCCCGGCCCGCTTGAGCGCGCGGGTCACCGCCTTGACCGTTGCCCCGGTGGTGTAGACATCGTCGATGATCACGATCGGGCGACCACCGAGCCGGCGCAGCAGATCGCGATTGGCGACAAACGCCCCCTGCACATTGCGATCGCGCGCGTCACCCGAAAGTCCGACTTGCTGTCGCGTCTGACGGTGTCGCTCGACGAGATGGGGATCAACCTTTAACCCGGTCAGTCGGGAAATCTCCTGCGCCAGGAGCAACGACTGATTATAGCGCCGAAAGCGCAACCTCTGCCGATGCAGCGGCACCGGCACGAGGATGGGGCCCCCCAGGAACAACGGGCGCCCTGCCCCTGTCATCAGCCGGGCGCAAAGCCGCGCCAGTTCTGGTCGATCACCATATTTGAGATGGCTGACAAGGGTTCCCGCCATCTCGCCATAGGCCACTGCAGCCCGGGCCCGTCCGAACGGGGGCGGATCGGCAATAGCCTCGGCCGATAACGCACCCCCGCCGGGGTCGCTATCGAAAGGCAGCCCCAGCACAGGGCAGAGCGGCTCGGTGATCGGCCGCAACTGGGCAAAGCAGGCGCCGCAAAGCGCATCGCTCGCCATCAGCGGACCACCACAGCCGGCGCAGACGGGTGGATAGAGCTGATCGAGCACAAGAGCACCCAGCCGACTGAGCCCTGAGCCCAGCCAGTTGCTTTGCGACCAGTCTTTGACTTCGCCCCAGCCCCTCGCCATAAGACCTACAATGGCACGCCTCGACGCCGGGGCAAGCCCTCTTTCGCGAGCAGGTTTCTTGTCCCAGCAACCCCGCCTTTTCGACACCGAATTGATCGCACGCCATTTGGCGCGCCGCCGCGAGACCACCAATTTCGTCAGGGATCTGGTCGTCGAAGATCTGGCCGACCGGCTCGGCGCGCATATGCGCCAGTTTTCCAGCGCCCTACTTATAGCGCCTGATGCGCTAAGCCTGCCCGAAACCATGGAGACCGGACAGGCGCCGCTGCGCTTCACCCGCGTGGAGGCGTTTTCGGGGACTGAGGAGTTTCCCGAGCTGCCAGAAGGCGAGTTCGATCTCGTTGTTTCCCTGCTGCACTTGCAGGCGGTCAACGACGTGCCCGGGCATCTGGCGCGGCTGCGCGCCCGCATGAAGCCAGACGGCCTCTTCATGGCGGCGATGCTGGGCGGCGAGAGTTTTACCGAGCTGCGCGAAGCTTTTCTGTCGGCCGACCTTGCGCTCTCCGGCGGTGCCTCCGCACGCGTGGCCCCGATGGTGCAGGTGCGCGACGGCGGCGCATTGTTGCAGCGGGCCGGCTTTGCCCTGCCCGTGGCCGACGTGGAAAGCCACAAGGTTCGCTACGCCAATCCATTCGCGCTGATGGCCGAACTCAAGGCGCTGGGGGCTTCCAATCCGCTGGCCGATCGGCCGCGCCGCGCCATGACCCGGACCCTGCTCTCGGCCGCGGCCGGCGCCTATGCGGAGCGGGACAGCGATCCCGATGGGCGGATACGCGCAACGCTCGAAATCGTCTGGCTGGCCGGTTGGGTCCCCCATGAAAGCCAGCAGAAGCCGCTGCGTCCCGGCAGTGCCAAGACAAGCATGACGGATTTCCTGGGGAAGGCCTGATTCATCTGCCGCCTCGTCAGAACGTCATCACCTCCGGCGCACCGGGTTGGGCAAGACCACGACTTCTCATGCCAAACCGCGGAGGCAGAACTGGCGAGCAACCGCTTCCGGCTGAATGGGCAATAAAAAAGGCCGGCATCGCTGCCGGCCCTTCTCAAAAAATACCTGCAACCCTGATCAGGCAGCGGCTTCCTCATCGCTCTCAGCTTCCGCGGCATCTGCCTTGGTGCGCTTCGGGCTCTTGGCGAGCTGCTTTTCGATCAACTGCACGGCCTCGGTCAGCGTCACCTTGTTGACGGAGCTGATTTCACGGCTCATGCGATCCATGGCCTGCTCAAAGAGCTGGCGTTCGGAATAGGACTGCTCGGGCTGGTCATCGGAGCGATAAAGATCGCGCACGACTTCCGAGATGGCGATCAGATCGCCGGAATTGATCTTGGCCTCATATTCCTGGGCGCGACGCGACCACATGGTGCGCTTGACACGAGCGCGGCCGGTAACAGTTTCCAGGGCTTTGTTGACCTCGTCTTCTTCGGCAAGCTTGCGCATGCCCACGGACTTGATCTTGGCGACCGGCACGCGAAGGGTCAGCTTGTCCTGCTCGAAGCTGATGACGAAAAGTTCGAGGACGAGGCCAGCGACCTCCTGCTCCTCGATGGCCACGATCAGGCCAACGCCATGCGACGGATAAACAACATATTCACCCGTTTTAAACCCGAGCCGCTGCTGAGACTTCTTGGCTACCATAAGCTGGAACTCCTTTTTGACGCCCCAAAATGGTCGATTCCTTGCGGCAAGGACCGGCCACTCCTACTCTACTCAAGCCCGAACCACGGGCCTTTGGGCAGCACAAACCTCCTGGCCTTCGGGTCCGCTTCATCCGAAGAAGTGCCAGGCAACAGAGAATGTTATGTCAAAAAAATCGTGCCATCTGGCACGGCTTGGGTGACGGGCTGAGCTGCATATGGAAGGACCATAGCACAAAAATTCAGCAAAATCAAAAGGTACGAATCACGCAAGCGGAAACGGGCTGCTTAAGCCCGTATAGCCACCTTCGCAAGAGAACCCTTGGCTTGTCCAACGGTTCCGTACACCCAATTGCGGGGATCAATCGCCCTCGCCGGGCTCCTCGGAGAAATACTTCTCGAGCTTACCCGATTCGCCGTCACGATCCTTGGCCTCGGGCAAGGGATCGCGGCGCTCGGTAAGATTGGGCCAGGCGGTGGAAAACTTGCGATTGAGCTCGAGCCAGGCGTCGAGACCACTTTCCGTATCCGGCTTAATCGCCTCGGCAGGACATTCCGGTTCGCACACGCCACAGTCGATGCACTCATCAGGATGAATGACCAACATGTTCTCGCCTTCGTAGAAGCAGTCCACCGGACACACTTCGACACAGTCCGTGTACTTGCAGGCAATGCAGTTGTCGGTGACGATGTAGGTCATACGAAACGATCCGCGTAAAGGAAGGGCGGCCCGCTAGGGAACACGCCAGCCAGTCTCAACGGTCCGGTTGCTAAACCCTTTTGCCCGCCTCCGCAAGGCTGCGACGGGGGACGGATTGGCGCGGTCAGCCGGAACTTTAAAATCTTTGATCAGACCGGCGGACGATGCCTGAAAACGAGGTCCTCAGGGTCCTGCCCTACTGCCGTCGGGTCCAGCCTGCCTCCAAGACGTTCGGCCAGGGCTATAGAGCGGGCGTTGGCCGGATCGCAATAGCTGACCAGACCCGACGGTCCCAAATGGACAAACGCCCAGTCTCGCATGGCCAGAGCGGCCTCATGGGCGATCCCAGCCCCCTCGTACCCCTCGTACAGGAACCAGCCCAGTTCCTTTTCGGGAAAGAGCGGACCGTGATTGATCCCGACCTGCCCGACTGTCGCACCATTTTCGCGCAGATCGATCATCAGGCAACCGTGGCCGTAGAGCGACCACAGCGCCAGATCGTTGCAGAACATGCCCCAGGCCGCTTTCAGGTCGAACGGACCACCCATGTGGATAGCGCGCGGCGAAGCCATGAAATCACGATAAGCGGGGAAGTCGTTAGCATGCGGCGCGCGCAGCACCAGCCGGGCGGTGGCGAGCACCGGAATTTCAGTCATCGTCGTCGCCGCGAAGCCGATCTGTGTCCCGGCGCTCTTTCTTGGTCGGCCGGCCGCTGCCCATGGGACGCTCAGCAATTGCCGCATCATAGGGAGACATCTCGGCCCGGGGCGTCGGTGGCGGCGAGAGATCCTCATAGAGGGTGGCAGCCTCGCTGGCCGGGCCGCGACGTGTCCCACAATCGAGAATGCGCCAGACGAGAATGCGATTGTGCAGCGCCATGGTCAGCACATCGCCCGCCCCGACCCTGTGGTCGGAGCGGTCTGTTTTCTCGGAGTTGACGCGAATGGCGCCGGTCTCGATGATTTTCTGCGCCAGGGTGCGCGACTTTACGGCGCGCGAGAAGAACAGGAACCGGTCGAGCCGCTCCTTGCGGAGCGGCTCAGATCCAGTCCCGGCCAAGGCCTAGTCCTTCTTGCCGCGCAGGGCGGCGAGGGCAGCAAAGGGGCTGTCCGGATCGAATGCGACCTTGCGCTCTTCGCGCTGGGGCGGACGACGATCATTGCGCTCGTTCTTTTCCGGAACCCCGCGGCCTTCCTCGGCCTTCGGACGGGTATTGGCCGGACGGGTATTGCGCGGACGCTCTGCGCCTTCGGGACGAGCACTGCCTTCCGGACGCGTCGGGCCCTTGGGGCGCTGACGGTCGTTGCGGCGCTCGCGCGCAGGCGCATCGGCATTGGCCGCATCGCGACGGCGCGGCTCATGGCGGCGCTGTTCGTTCTGGCGACGACCACCGGGGAACCAGATTTCGTCGAACTCGGGCTCTGCCGGAGCGGCTTCAACCTCTGCGGAAGCGTCCGTAGCAGGCGCAGCCTCTTCAGCCGCAGGCGCTGCCTCTTCAGCCGCAGGCGCTGCCTCTTCGGCCACGACCGTTTCAGGCGCAGCTTCGCCAACCACTGGGGCGTCTTCTGCGACAGCTTCAGCAGCAGGCGCTTCAGTGCTGACAGCCTCTTCAGCCGGAGCAGCGTCGGTCGCTGCAACGGCTTCGACGGGCGCAGCCACCTTTGGCGTGCGGCGCAGGCGATAGCCGAGCGAGCTCAGGATCGAGGCAAAGTCTTGGCCCGAGCAGCCGAGCAGGCTGGTCATTTCCACGGTGACGCGGAAACCATTTCCTTCGGCGGCGCCACTGGGCAGCTCGCCCTGGTAGCGCGCGGGATCGATGGCGATCAGCGGACGGATGATGTCGGCCAGACGCTCGAGAATGTCGACACGCACTGCGCGCTTGCCGGCAACCTTGAAGCCCGCGATTTCGTAAAGCCGCGTATCGACTTCCGGATCAACGAGGAACGAGGTGCGGCCCGACAAGACGATATGGGGAATGTCGGTGACGCCCGGCTGGCGGATGCCGCCGTTCTTGAGCGCAAACAGGATCAGCGCCAGTTCGCGGGGAGCGGGCTTGAGCGAAAGCGGCAGATAGATGTGGTAGGCGCCGAACTTGATGCCCAGCTTGCGCAGCTTGCCGCGAACGTCCTGGTCGAGTGCCTTGACCTCGTCGGCCACTTCGGCGCGGGGCAGAAGGCCCAGATGCTCATAGAGCCGATAGGCGATGCCGCGGGCACTGCCTTCGATATCGGCAGGCGCTTCAAGCGCCATGACCTGTTCGAGCGTGGTATTGATATGGTGACGCAGCCAGAGGCTGAGGCGATCCTGAACGCGTTCGAGGTCCGGTCCGGTCAGCGACTCGTCGGCCAGCATGATGATGCGCGGACGATAGAGCGTGTCGCCTTCGGCGAGTTCAGCCACAACATCGCCGCGCCAGCGCAGGCGTCCGTCGGTGGCCAGCACGAATTCCTCGTTGGGCGCGCCAGCCAGGCGATCGGCCCGGTTGCGGATCTCGGGCGCTACGGCTTGATCGGCGGCGGCACGGATGCCCTTGACGTCGACCTCGCCATCGGCGCGGGCAAGAGTAAATCGGAAGCCTTCGAGCGTGCCGAGCAAGTGGCCTTCAAGCCTGACTTCGCCGCGCTCATTGATCTCGGGGGATACCATACGTTTGTCTTTCAGATGGCGGAGCAGCACGCTGGTGCGCCGGTCGACGAATCTCTGGGTCAGGCGCTCATGCAGCGCATCACTCAGGCGATCTTCAATGTCTCGGGTCTTTTCGCGCCAATGTGAAGGGTCTGCAAGCCAGTTTTTGCGGTTGGCGACAAAGGTCCACGTCCGGATCTGCTTGATCCGGTTGCTGAGCGTGTCGATATCGCCCTCAGAATTGTCGCAAAACCGAACCTGCTCGACAATCCAGTCTTCATTGGCAGCCCCGTGTCGCCGCAGATCGGTGAAGATCCGCGTAATAATTTCGCCGTGCGCGGCAGGCGAAATCCCCTGATAATCCGGGGTTTGGCAACATTCCCAGAGCAGTTTGACCGCTTCATGACCACGCGCATAATTGGCCGCCTCATTGCGCGAGAGGAACTCGAGGGCCAGTTGGTCGGTGGCCACCGGTACGCGGGTAAGCACCTTGTCGGTGGGCGAAATCTCGAGGCTCCGGCGCAACCGCTCGATGGATGAGAAATCCAGCACGCTGTTGCGCCATTGCAGCACTTTTACCGGTTCGAAATCATGGGTTTCGAGCTGAACAACCAGTTCTTCATCGAATCCCTCGGTCCCACCGGTCACCCCAAACGTGCCATTGCGCTTGTGCCGGCCGGCGCGACCGGCAATCTGGCCAAGCTCGGAAGGGGTCAATGGCCGCGACTGGCGGCCGTCGAATTTGGTGTCGTCGGCGAAGGCGACGTGGTGAATATCGAGGTTGAGGCCCATGCCAATGGCGTCAGTGGCGACGAGAAAGTCGACATCGCCATTCTGGTAGAGTTCCACCTGGGCATTACGGGTGCGGGGCGACAGCGCTCCCATCACCACGGCGGCCCCGCCGCGTTCGCGCCGGATCAGCTCGGCTATGGCGTAGACCTGACGCGCCGAGAACGCGACGATGGCGCTGCGGGCCGGCTGGCGCGAGATTTTCTTTGAGCCGGAATAGGTGAGCTGGGAAAAGCGTGGCCGCTCGATGATCTCGGCATGGGGCAGAAGCTTGCGCACCACGCTGGCCATGGTCCACGACCCGAGCAGCAGGGTTTCGTAAAAGCCGCGGGCCTTGAGGATGCGATCGGTAAAAATGTGGCCGCGATCGAAGTCTACCGCGGTCTGAATTTCGTCCACCACCACGCAATCGACGTGGATATCCATGGGCATGGCTTCGACCGTCGCGACCCAGTAGCGCGGCTTGGCCGGGATAATCCGTTCCTCGCCGGTAACAAGCGCGACTGCGCCGTCCCCCACCCGTTCGACCACACGTGCATAAACTTCGCGCGCGAGCAGCCGCAGCGGCAGGCCGATCATCCCGGTGGGATAGGACAGCATGCGCTCGATAGCGAAATAGGTTTTGCCGGTATTGGTCGGGCCCAGGATGGCCTTGACCGTTTGGGAGGGTGCGATGGTCATTGCTCGCCAATGTAGGGGCTGGACGTGAGGGATGCGAGAGGCGATCGCGCTTGTCCCACAAATGTGCGCTTCCAGCTCCTCCCGAATGGCCAGCTTAACTATTGGAACGAAACCAAAACGAACAGGGTCAGAATCGGATCACAACGCAAATTCTTACTTTGTTCACGGCTAGACCTAGTGGCTGCTTGCCAACTCGTCACAAGGCGGTGGCGCACCCAAGCTCCAATCGCCCCAATCCAGCCGCAGAGCGTTCAAACCTCTTACCATCCGGTTAATTTCTGCGTTTACGATCGGTGTGCTGACGGGGTGTAAATGCCTGTTGTACCAAAAAATTCTGCAGTATTTACAAAGCACCCCAGCAATCTTGGCGTCTCTGTCGCCAAAAATTCATACTTTATGCGTTGACCGCCCCATTCCGGGACAAGTCTCGCTGCGATAGCACCACCAACCGGGCAAAGTCCAGAAACGGCACAGATTTCAGCAATCGGCCGGATCGGATTAAGGAATGGATCAAACACAGAACGAACAGCGTCGGAATCAGGCCAATCGTCGAAATCCGGCTTTGTTCTCTACAATATGTGGTGAGATCTCCCCGCCCCACCACAAGCGCCACCTGAGGCTCCTTCAAAACGGCCAAAACCCGTTCAGCAAGGTTAGCAGACGGTTAAAATCGTGCTCATCAGGCGGTTCGTTGCCAGGGCATTAGCGCGAAAAAAGCAAAGTCTGTTCGGGAGTTAATGAACAGGCCGCGCTGCCACCGGGCTTTTCGCTGACAAAATTGACAAACAAACAGTTGACCGTGCCACTGCGGGACAGCTTCCCGGCCAGCGCAAGGAACGCCGAACATGCGGCAGGCAAAGAAAAAGGGCCCGGAACGCGTCCGGACCCCTAAAATCAGATCGAGAATCGACGGCTAGGTCTTTGTGCCGACCAGCACCATGGAGAGATCGCCCATCGAGGTGCCGAGCAGCACGCGATAGGGAATATAATAGCCGGTATTCCCGAGCGGCGCGTACCAGAGCAGGATGCGGCTCGTATCGGCCAGGTAATTCGTGATCTCCGAGGAGGTGTAGTGGCCAGAGATCGGCTGGTAGTCGAGATTGCAGGTCACGACCGGCCCCTGATAGCCCGTGCGCGGCGAGGTCGCCTCATCCTCACGGGCAAAGCTCATGGCGATGTCGAAGCGCTCGACGCCAGTAAAGATCTTTAGCTTGCGGTTGCAGAGGCTCTTGTCGAGCCCATTGGCCTTGACCACGAAGGCGGAGAGAAAATCGCCCACCCCGCGCAGATGCCCGCGCTCGACCGGCACGCGGTCGTAGCTTTCAAACACCGGGGGCTCGACCTTGAAGGCGCTGACGTTCTGGCCCGAATAGGAAACGTCGACCGTGAACACTTCGCCATTGGCGCGGGTTTCCAGATCAAATTCCCCCGAAGCAAGGGTGGAGCCGCTGGACGCGCCCTTGGCGACGACCCGAGCTGTGCCGCTGGCCACGAGATTGCCGAGGCCAGCGACCTTGGCCGAGAGATCGAGCTCGTAGCGGCGACCGTCATCATTGAGATCGACGTCGAACGTCGCCACGTTAATGCCGCCCAATGTGAGGACATAGCTGGCGCGGGCATCGACCGGAGCCGCCATGCTCGGCGCCATGCTGGCAAGGAGGGCGGCGGCGACAAGGCTGGTGCGGATCAAATTGGCATCTCACGTCGTAGGCGCGGCCGCCACGACTGGGCACCGGCGAATCATCGAATATGGCTCAAAGTGCCGACGTCTTATGGCCCTTGCAAGGCGCTCGCGGGCGTTTGAGCGGCCTCTTGGGTTGACTGGGCGCGTCAATTTCTCTAGGAAGCCCGCAGATTTCATCACAACCGAGGCCCGTAGCGGGATTTCCCGCCACGCAGGACCTTTACACAAACAGGATATCTCACAATGGCACGTCGCTGCGAACTTACCGGCAAGGGCGTCATGGTCGGCAACAATGTCTCCCATGCTCTTAACCGCACCCGTCGTCGTTTCCTCCCGAACCTCGTCAACGTTTCGCTGATCTCGGACGCCCTCGGCCGTTCGATCAAGCTGCGCATCTCCGCAGCTGCCCTGCGTTCGGTCGAGCACCGCGGCGGTCTCGATGCCTTCCTGATCAAGCAGGCTGACGCCGATCTGAGCCCGCTGGCTCTCGGCATCAAGAAGGAAATCCGCGCAGCTCTCGCCAGCTAAGCGTCTTTCGGCTAGAATTCGAGCCGCGTGGAGCACCTGCCCCACGCGGCTTTTCTTTTTTTGTAAGCTTCATCAAACGCCGCACCGGTCTGTTGCCGGTCCCGTGGCTATTAGAGGTGCATTCTGATGCTGTCTCGTTTCCTGGTGGCTGTGGCCGCCATGGTGGCCGTTGTCGCCGCCTCCAATGTGCTCGTGCAATTTCCGGTCATGGCCGAAATCGGCTCGGTCAATCTGGGTGATATTCTCACCTGGGGCGCATTCACCTACCCCGTCGCCTTCCTCGTCACCGATCTGTCCAACCGTACCTTTGGCCCTGCCAAGGCGCGACTCGTCGTTGTTGCCGGCTTTGCCGTCGCGGTTGTGCTTTCGATCTGGCTGGCCACCCCGCGCATTGCCATCGCTTCCGGCTCGGCCTTCCTCGTGGCGCAGCTGCTCGACATTTCCATTTTCCACCGCCTGCGCAATTCCGCCTGGTGGATGCCGCCGCTGATCTCATCTCTCTTCAGCTCGGCGCTCGATACCATCATCTTCTTCAGCCTCGCCATGGCCCCGGCCTTTGCCGGCATCGATGGCTTCTTCGGCATGGACGATTCTTCGCTCGGCTTTGGCGCGCCGCTTCTCGGTATTGGTCCGGAGGTGCAGCTGTGGCAGTCCCTCGCGCTGGGCGACTTCCTGGTCAAGCTGCTGCTGACCATCGCCATGCTGGCGCCCTACAAGGGGCTCCGCGACCGGTTGCTGCGCTGGGCTAACCCAAAGGCCGCTTAGGTCCGGGCTGACTAGCAGCTGACGCGAATTTCGGCATATCCGGTGACGCCTTCGTCGCCGCCGGATGTGACCCCCACCATGCAATTGGTGCCCGCCAGCGGCAGCGTACCGCCCGAGGCGATGGTGCTGCCGTCTGACAGCGCCAGATAGCCGTTCTCAACCCCTGCAACCGTGATCGAGCCCGCCGTTCCGCAAATCCCATAGCTGTCACCCACGGCCACGAGAATTCGCATGCCCGGCGGCAGGCAATCGCCGCCATCGGCCGTCGTCTCTGCGCCACCGGTGATAGACGGCAGAACTGGGGCTGGCGTGGTCAGGGAACTGCCGCGCATATTCTGTTCGATGATCGCCAGCCGGTTGGACAGTGCCGACAGCTCTTCACTGGTCGGCCCGCTGGCTGCAGCAACAGGCGCTGCTCCACTGCGCTGGGCATAAAGATCTAGGCTGATGCGCAGCTGGGCGACATCGGTGGCGAGGCGGACCACTTCGCGATGGGTTTGGCTATAAACCCAACCGGTAGCAGCAAGCGCACCAACACCGACAAGGGCCGACACGAAGCTCAGAACGGTAGAGCCCCGCAACCGACGCTTGCGCGGCTCCCGGGGCTTGTCGCTCAAACGCGGCGCACGCGATTGCTCGGCGGGGCCGACATGCAGCTCAGGCGCAACCCCCGGCAGCTTCTCGGCGCCGGAACCGGTTTCGGCGGGCTTGGGCTCCACTTTAGGCCTCCATTGGCGCGTGTTGGCGTGCCGGACAGCGCGCCAAGGGCAAGTCACATCAAACTGGGGCCGAACTAGGACCGCGGCAAGGGCGATTGCGGCTGGGGTGCCGGCTGGCCGGACATGACCGGAGCGACATTGGCGTCGCTGTTGAACATGTTGCCAATCCCCGAGAAGAATCCGCTGACCGCCTCGCCCCGCGCCTTGATCGCAGCCTCTTCGGCCGCCTGCCGCTCTCGCGCGGCCAGGGCGTTGGAAAGCGTCGCGTCGTCGGCCTGCATCTTGGCCTCGAGCGCCGCATTGGGTGCCGTCGCCGGGCACGGCCCCAGCGGATTGAGCGGGCCGTTGGCCACGGCGTTGAAAATGTAGCGCTTGTCGCAGACATCCCAGGCGGGCGGTGCCTTGTTCACCTCGAACAGGTCATGGCCCTGCTTGATGTTCTTCCAGAAATCGAGGTGCTGGCTGTCGGCGTGCTGGGCCATATTGCTGGCCGTCATGCGGAAGGGGAAAATCTGCAGCTGGAAACTGGGGTTGCCACCCTTGAAGGTCTCGCGCGCCAGCGCATAAATCTCGGCGATGCCAGCATCGGTCATGGCGTAGCAGCCTACCGATTTGCAGTCGCCATGCACCATCAGGTTTGACCCGGTGCGACCGTGCGCGCGGTCGAACTTGTTGGGAAAGCCGGTGTTGAAGGCCAGGTAATAGGCCGACTTCGGGTTCATCAGGCCGGGCGAGATCGTATAGAAGCCCTCCGGGCTCTGCCGATCGCCTTCCTTGAATTTGGGTCCCAGATCGCCGGAATAGGAGCAGATCTCGTAGGTTTTAAATAGCTTGTACTGGCCCGAGCTCGTGCGCTTCCAGACCTCGAGCACTTCTTCCTTCTTGAAGATGCGCACCACCATGCCCTCGCCCGGCGATGAGCCCATCGCGGTCAGCGCCGAGACCAGTGCGGCCGGCAGGGGAATGTTGTGGCGGTTGTCCCCACCCTTGACGAAGCCGGAACAGGCGGCAAGGCCGACTGAAAGCCAGGCAAGGATGATGATGGCACCGATGCGGTGAAACAATCTTGCGGTCACGAAGGTTAGGCCCGATCAGGAGACAGCCCCGATGGGGCCATGGTTACCGCAGCATGATCCGGCTGGGTGAACGAAGCCTTTATCATGGGCGTGATTTCCCCGAAAGCCGGGGTCCTCACGCATATTTGTGATTGGGAAATACCCTGAGCGGGCTGCCGCATAGGCAACAAAAAACCCCTGCGCCCGGGCAGGGGCGCAGGGGATCGATAAGCAGGCCTGCAATCAGATATTTGTGCCGATGGCCAAAAACTTCTCGCGGCGATGCTCGCGCACTTCGAGACGCGACTTGCCCGAAAATTCGGCAAGGAAATCTGCGATGGCCTGGCGCGTCGCATCCATGACCACACCGGCATGGCGATGTGCGCCACCGGCCGGCTCGGGGATGATGGCGTCGATAACCTTGAAGCCGAAGAGATCCTGCGCCGTGATCTTCTGGGCCGTCGCCATGTCCTGAGCCTTTGCCGCGTCGCGGAAGAGGATCGAGGCGCCGGCTTCGGGCGAGATCACCGAATAGATCGAGTTTTCCAGCATCAGCACGCGGTTAGCGGTCGCAATGGCGATAGCGCCACCCGAACCACCTTCACCGATGATGATGGAGATATTGGGCACGCCCAGCTCCAGCCCCTTCTCGGTCGAACGGGCGATGGCTTCAGCCTGGCCGCGCTCTTCCGCACCGATGCCCGGATAGGCGCCGGCGGTATCGACGAAGGAGATTACCGGGATATTGAACCGGTCGGCCATTTCCATGATGCGGACAGCCTTGCGGTAGCCCTCTGGATTGGCCATGCCGAAATTGTGCTTGAGGCGGGTTTCGGTCGAATTGCCCTTTTCCTGCCCGATCACAGCAACCGGCAGGCCATTGAAGCGGCCAAACCCGGCCTGCAGCGCCGCGTCCTCGCCGAACTTGCGGTCGCCGGCCAGCGGCGTCCATTCGGTGATCAGGCGCTGCACATAGTCAGAAAAATGCGGCCGCTGCGGATGGCGAGCCACCTGCGTCTTCTGCCAGGGCGTCAGTTTCTTGTAGATCTCGACCAGTGCCTCATCGGCACGGGCAGAGAGCCGGTTGACCTCCTCGTCAATGGTGACAGCGGAGTCGGTCGCCGCCAGAGACTTGAGCTCGACGATCTTGGCTTCGAGATCGGCGACCGGCTTTTCAAAATCTAGATAAGATTGCATCCCACCGCCCGTAGGGGTCATTGTTGCGGACCCGAAAATTCTCAGGCCTCGGCTCTTGCGCTCTAAAGTGGCCGGAAAGTGGCGACGGCGCAATCGCAAGTCAACCCATGGGACAAATTTGCGCGGTTTTTTGCCCCTTATCCTTTAAAGGACGTGGACAAGTCTTTCATCCGGCCAGTGCGCGGCGCGCAGCTTGCCGGCAAGATTGCGCGACAGCGTCCCCCGCGCTAGCCGTCGGCCAGCGGGTGGTGTGTCTCCACCAGAGTGCGCAATTTTTCATCCAGCACATGGGTATAGATCTGCGTCGTCGAGATATCGGCATGCCCCAGCAGCATCTGCACCACACGGAGATCCGCGCCCCCCGCGAGCAGATGGCTGGCAAAGGCATGGCGCAGCACGTGCGGCGCCACCCGGGCCGAGGAAATTCCGGCACGGCCGGCAAGCCCCTTGAGGTCGCGGGCAAACACCTGCCGCGCGAGATGCCCCTCCGCCCCGTTGGCGGGAAAGAGATAGGGGCCCGCTTCGAGCGTCTTGATCCAGCTGCGCACAGCGTCACGGGCCCGATCATTCATCGGCACGACGCGTTCCTTGCCGCCCTTGCCGCGAACGGTGAGGAAGCTCGCCTCGCGCATCACGGCACTGCGCTTGAGCTCCACCAGCTCTGACACACGCAGTCCCGTGGCGTAGAGCATTTCGAGCAGCACATAGAGCCGCAGCGCGGTCTGCTGCTGTTTTGGCTCAGCGGGCAGATTGGCTTCCTGCTCCGCGAGGGAGAGCAGTTTGTCGACCTCGGCCACAGACAGCACTTTGGGCAGCGGACGCCGGGTCTTGGGGCTGGCAACGATCCGCGTCGGATCATCCCCCCGCAGCCCGTCGGCGCATAAGAATTTGTGAAACTGGCGAACTGCAGAGAGCCGCCGCGCGCTGGAGGAGGCAGACAGTCCCTCGGCCTTGAGCCCATCGAGATAGGCCATCACCGTCTCGCGCGGACAAGTCAGAAGGGTCTGCTTCTTGCTGGCGACAAAGCCCGCGTAATCGGTGAGATCGCGCCGATAGGCTGCGATGGTATTTGCTGCAGCGCCCCGTTCGGCGCTCATCATCTCGAGGAACGCGCCGACGAGATGGGCACTCATTGCCCGGGCGTCCCGCTCGCAGGTGCGCTGGTGACATTTGGGGTCGGCAGGCCACCGGGCCGGATAGGATCGGGCTCACCGAGCAGATCTCGCGTCGGGATGCGGACGGTCACCGGCTTGGGTTCGGGCTCCACGAACGAGACCAGGGCGAACATTCCCGCAAAGGCGAGGCCGCCAAGAAACAGCACGGTGATGAAAAGCCGGAAGAGGGTGGGCATAGAGATCCTGCTTGGTCGGTCCGGAAGGAATTTGGCAGCAAAAGGTTTCCATCCGGTATGGGACAGTCTTGCGCAAAACCAGTGCTGCGATCAACACCAACAGCTTATTGGGCCTCACACCTTCTTGACAGTCGGGGCCCGGACCGGTTGATACCGAACTGATGATCGGAGGGCGCAAGCGTTGAACAAGTCGGACAGTGCCGGACGGTCGAACCGCGCCAAAACCCTGATCGAGCGCCTTAATGGCAAGCCGCTGATCCTCGTAGGCATGATGGGTGCGGGCAAGACCACGGTGGGCCGACGCCTCGCGGCGCGGCTGGGCCGGCGATTCCTCGACAGCGACGAGGAGATCGAAAAAGCCGCACAGATGACCATCCCCGAGATTTTCGCCCAGCGGGGCGAGCCCGAATTCCGCGCCGGCGAGACGCGCGTCATCTCGCGCCTGCTCAAGGAAACCGACCTGGTCCTCGCCACCGGTGGCGGCGCCTTCGTCAATGCCGAGACCCGGACCATGGTCAAGGAACACGCCGTATCCGTCTGGCTCAAGGCCGACGTCGATATCCTGTTCGAGCGCGTGTCGCGTCGCTCCAACCGCCCGCTGCTCAAGACCGCAAATCCCCGCCAGACGCTCGAGAAACTGGTCGAGGAACGCTATCCCATCTATGCCGAGGCCGATGTCACCGTGCTCAGCCGCGACGTGCCGCAGGACGCCGTTGCTGCCGACATCATCTCCGCCGTTCTGGCTTATCTGCGCTGAAAGACACGCCCATGGCTCAAATCGATCACACGGTTCACGTCGCCCTGGGCGATCGCGCCTATGACATCCTCATCGGCCCCCACCTGCTCGATGACGCCGGCGAGATTCTGAAAGAAAAATTCCCCGGCCGACGCTTCGGCATTGTCACCGACACCGAAGTGGCCAAGGCACAATTGCCGCGCCTCGTCGCCAGCCTCGACGCAGCCGGGCTCACCCACAGCACCATAACCCTGCCCAATGGCGAAAGCACCAAGAGCTGGGAGCATCTGCAGACGGTCGTGGAAGGCCTGCTGGCAGCCCGGCTGGAGCGCAATGACCTGGTCATCGCGCTCGGCGGCGGTGTCATTGGCGACCTGGCCGGCTTTGCGGCCTCCATCACCCGGCGCGGCATGGACTTTGTCCAGATGCCGACTTCGCTGCTGGCCCAGGTCGACAGCTCCGTCGGCGGCAAGACCGGCATCAATTCGCCCCATGGCAAGAACCTCGTCGGCGCCTTCCACCAGCCCAAGCTGGTGCTGGCCGACCTGTCGACCCTCGACACCCTGCCCGCGCGCCAGTTCGCCGCAGGCTATGCGGAAGTCGCCAAATACGGGCTGATCGACGATCCCGACTTCTTCGACTGGCTCGACGCCAATCTCTCCGAGATTTTTGAAGGCGGCCCGGCCCGCGGAGAGGCGATTGCCCGCTGCTGCGCCCACAAGGCCCGCGTCGTCATTGAGGATGAAAAGGAAATCGGCGTCCGGGCGCTGCTCAACCTCGGGCACACCTTTGGCCATGCGCTGGAAAAGGACACCGGCTATTCAGACCGCCTGCTCCATGGCGAGGGTGTCTCGATCGGCATGGTGCTGGCGCATCGTTTCTCCACCAAGCTCGGCATCGCTCCCGGTCAGGACGTCGGTCGCGTCACCGCCCACTTGCAGCGGGCGGGCCTGCCCACCACATTGGCTGATATCCCCGGACAACTGGGCTCCACCGAGACCCTGATGGCTGCCATTGCGCAGGACAAGAAAGTCTCGCGCGGCGCGCTGACCTTCATCCTCACCCGCGGCATCGGCCAGGCCTTCATCGAAAAAGGCGTCGACCCCGCCGCGGTTTCGGCCTTTTTGGATGAGATGCGAGGCTAGGGAACACAGTCCCTGCGGCACCATTTCCGTTCTCGGCAATGGTGCCCACCGTGTCAGGCGACCTCACTCGGCCGCCAGAACTTCGATATTGAGGGCATGAACCCGGGTTTTGAGTTCCTCTGCCAGCGTGTCATTGACGGCCCGATGTTGCGCAATGCGGCTCAAACCGTCAAAGTCGCGGGTCGCGATTCTGACACGAAAATGGGTTTCCCCCCCCTCCCGCCAACCGGCATGACCGAAGTGCTTGTTGGATTCATCGATCACTTCGAGGTGGAGGGGTGCAAATCGTTCGGTAAGCTTGGCTATAATCGTGTCCCTCATGGACATGGGTCCGGCTCCGTATTGGCTTTGTGCACTAACTAGGCGCTATAAAATTGCAATCCAAGCTCTTCGATAACATCCGCATCCGTCCCCGCCGGGAAGAAAAGCCCGCAGAGATCGAGATCGTCTGTGATTGGGAAGGCTGCGAGCAGGCCGGCGAATACAAGGCGCCCAAGGGCAAGCGCTCGGATGGGCAGTATCATAATTTCTGCCTCGAGCACGTTCGCCACTATAACCAGTCGTTCAACTATTTCGCCGGCATGAGCCCGGACGAGCTCGACGAAGCGCTGCACACGCCCCCCAAGGCCGAGTCACGCTCGAGCTTTGCCACCGGCAACCCCACTGCCGCAAAGGCCGCAGGTCGCACGGCCAGCGCCGCACCCGGCGACAAATACGGCGACCCTTTTGGTGTCTTTGCCCGCTATCGCTACCAGCAGTCCAAGCGTCCGGCTACGGAACGCGTCAAACCGCTGAGCGAACTTGACCGGCGCGCCCTCGAAACCCTTGGTTTTTCCAAGCATGCCAAGTCCGACGAGATCAAGACGGCGTACAAGGACCTGGTCAAGAAGCACCACCCAGACGTCAACGGCGGCGACTCCTCCTCCGAAGAGCGCCTGCGCAGCGTCATCGCCGCTTACAGCCACCTCAAGAAAATGGGCTTCGTCGTCAGATGACGCAGCCGTGACAGACTGGCTACCGAAGGGGCGGCAATACTGCTATAGAGCCCCCGGCGCCAAGCGTCTCCCACCGGAAAATTCATTCATCCACGAGCCCTTGCTATGACCGAATTCACCAATCTTCCCGACACCGAATACAAGGCGAGAGACCTATTCGGCATCGATACCGACATGGTGATCAAAGGCTACAAGGAGCGCACCGATCACGTGCCGCCCGTGGATCCGGATTACCTGTTTGATCGCAACACCACGCTCGCGATCCTGGCCGGCTTTGCCTACAACCGCCGCGTCATGGTCCAGGGCTACCACGGCACCGGCAAGTCCACCCACGTGGAACAGGTCGCTGCGCGCCTCAACTGGCCGCTGGTCCGCGTCAACCTCGACAGCCACGTCAGCCGTATCGATCTCGTCGGCAAGGACGCGATCGTCCTCAAGGACGGCAAGCAGATCACCGAATTCCGTGATGGCATCCTGCCTTGGGCCGTGCAGAACAATATCGCGCTCGTCTTTGACGAATATGACGCCGGCCGTCCGGACGTGATGTTCGTGATCCAGCGCGTGCTCGAGCAGTCGGGCCGCCTCACCCTGCTCGACCAGAACCGCGTGATCGTGCCCCACCCGGCGTTCCGCCTGTTCTCGACCACCAATACCATTGGTCTGGGCGACACCTCGGGCCTCTATCACGGCACCCAGCAGATCAACCAGGGTCAGATGGACCGCTGGAGCCTTGTCACCACGCTCAACTACCTGCCGCACGACAAGGAAGTCGGCATCGTCCTGGCCAAGAACAAGGCCTATGGCGAGACCGAGAAGGGCAAGAAGACCGTGTCCAACATGGTCCGTCTCGCCGATCTCACCCGTTCGGCCTTCATCAATGGCGATCTTTCGACCGTGATGAGCCCGCGTACCGTGATCACCTGGGCCGAAAACGCCCAGATCTTCGGCGGCGATATCGGCTTCTCCCTCCGTCTCACCTTCCTCAACAAGTGTGACGAGCTCGAGCGCCCGGTCGTGGCTGAGTTTTACCAGCGCGTCTTCGGCGAAGACCTGCCGGAAAGCTCCGCCAATCTGGCAGTGACGGCTTAAGCAAACTCCTCCCGAGCCCTCGGGAGGCCCCTCATCCGGCCCTGCGGGCCACCTTCTCCCCGGCGGGGAGAGGGGATCGCGGTGGCCGCTCCAACTCCCAAGCGCCCCCTCGCCCCTTTGGGCAGAGGGATGGAGCAAGGGGCATTTTGGACGAGACGACATGGCCACGCCCCCTCGCAGCAAGCCGAACAAACCCGACCAGACCCAGCTGTTCAAATCAGCCATGGGTGCGACGGTGCGCGCGATCGGCGCCAAGCCGGAACTTGAGGTCAGCTTCACCGCTGACCGGCCGCTCCTGACCTCGGACAAGGCGCGTCTGGCCAATCTGCCGCGCCTGCCCACCCGCCGCGACATCGCCATCGCCCGCGGCCAGGGCGACGCCATGGCCATGCGGCTCGCCAGCCACGACCCCGATACTCATCGCAAGCGCAGCCCGCTCGACCCGCAGGCCCGCGCCGCCTTCGATGCGCTCGAACAGGCCCGCGTCGAATCCCTTGGCATCGTGCGCATGCCCGGCATGTCGGGGAACATCGCCGAAATGCTCGAGGACCGGCTGTTCCGTTCCAATTTTGCCGAAGTCAGCGATAAGGGCGATGCCCCGCTGGCCGAAGCTCTCGGCCTGATGCTGCGTGAAAAGCTCGCCGGCGTCCCGGTGCCGCCGTCGGGCCACTCGCTGGTCGACCTCTGGCGCGGCGAGATCGAAGCCAAGGCTGCAACCTCCATCGATGCACTTCTCGGCACCTATGAAGACCAGGAAGCCTTCTCCAAGGCCGCCCGCCTCGTGCTGCGCGATCTCAACCTCATCGCCGAAAGCGAGATGGACGATCCCGACGCCTCTGATGAGGAGAGCGCCGACGACAGCCAGCCCGAACAGGCGCAGGGCTCCGACCAGTCTCCCGAGCAAGGCGAAGGCGAGAGCGAGCAGGACGACAGCCAGGACGACCAGCAGTCCGGCGAGAGCGAAGAGACCGGCGACGTCGAAGGCATGGAAGCCGACATGGCCGATGTCGACGACGATGCCGAGGCAGACGCCGGCGAAGACGCGCCCATGCCCCCGCCCGCCAAGGATGGCGGCGAGCGCCTCTCCAATCAGTTCAACTACAAGGTGTTCACCACCAAGTTCGACGAGATCGTCAAGGCAGGCGAGCTCTGCCCGCCGGACGAGCTCGACCAGCTCCGGGCCCTGCTCGACAAGCAGCTTGAAAATCTCGCTGGCGCCGTGGCGCGCCTTGCCAACAAGCTGCAGCGCCGCCTCATGGCCAAACAGAACCGGTCCTGGCAGTTCGACCTCGAAGAAGGTCTCCTCGACACCGCCCGCCTGACCCGCGTCGTCACCGACCCGATGCAGGCCCTGAGCTTTAAGGTCGAGAACGACACCGATTTCCGCGACACCGTGGTGACGCTTCTGATCGATAATTCCGGCTCCATGCGCGGCCGTCCGATCACCATTGCCGCCATCTGCGGCGATATCCTCGCCCGCACGCTCGAGCGTTGCGGCGTCAAGGTAGAGATCCTGGGCTTTACCACCCGCGCCTGGAAGGGCGGCAAATCGCGTGAAGCCTGGCTCGAAGCCGGTCGCCCGCCCCATCCGGGCCGCGTCAACGACGTGCGCCACATCATCTATAAGGCCGCTGACGAGCCCTGGCGCCATGCAAGGCGCAATCTCGGCCTGATGATGCGCGAAGGTCTCCTCAAGGAGAACATCGACGGCGAGGCCCTCGAATGGGCGCGCAAGCGCCTCATGGCCCGCCCCGAGCAGCGTCGCATCATGATGGTCATCTCCGACGGCGCCCCGGTCGACGACTCGACGCAGTCGGTCAATGCCGGCAATTACCTCGAGGCCCATCTCCGCCAGGTGATCGAGGACATCGAAACCCGCTCGCCCATCCAGCTGGTTGCGGTCGGTATCGGCCACGACGTGACGCGCTATTACCGCCGCGCCGTGACCCTGCTCGACGCCGAGGAACTGGCCGGTGCGCTCACCGACGAGCTGGCCGCCCTGTTCGACGAGGAACTGCCATCCCAGACGCGGCGTCGCGGCCGTCGATGAGACGGGCGGCTGCCCTCGCGATCCTCTTCAGCGCCCTGGCGTTTCCCGCCGGGGCGGTGGACGCCACGGTCACCGCGGCACAGGTCACCCGCTTCAAGGGCGTCGGGCTCGACGAGCCTGTCCAGGGCCTCATCTTCCGCGGCGGGCTGACCTTGCAGAGCCATGACGACACCTTTGGCGGGCTCTCCAGCGTCACCCCCACTGGCGACGACCAGCGCACCACCTTTGTCACCGATCGCGGCCAGTTCATCTCCGGGCGGCTCGCCTATGACGAGGCGAATCGCCTCTTCGGATTTATCGGCGTCACCATCGAGCCCATCCAGAATTCTGCGGGCGCGCCCCTGCCCCGCCAATATGCGCGTGATGCCGAAGGCATGGACACTGTCTGGCGCGACGGCGTCGCGGTAGCCGTGCGCGTCAGCTACGAAAACCTGACCCGCGTCGCCGATTTCACCATCACAGATGGCCGCCCGGGCGGCGCCGCACGGGAAGTTTCCATTCCCGACTGGCTGACCGACCTGCGCACCAATGAATCGCTCGAATCGATCTGCATCGCGCCCCCCGCTTCCCCTATTGCTGGCTCCACCTTGCTGATCACCGAGGAAGCGCTCGACGATGATGGCAATCATCGCGGCTGGCTGCTGGGCGTCAACGACAAGGGCCCGATCGGCTATACCAATAGCCCGATCGTCAACCCGACCGATTGCGCCTTCCTGCCCAACGGCGATCTCCTGGTGCTCGAACGCGGTGTGGCGCTTTTCAGCTTTGTCATGAATTTGCGCCGCGTGCCGGCCGCGGAGGTTCGCCCCGGCAATCTCATGGCCGGTGAACTGCTGCTCTCGGCCGAAGGCACCGAGATCGACAACATGGAATCGCTGATGGTGCACGCCGCCCCCAATGGCGAGACCCGCATCCTCATCGGCTCGGACAGTAATTTCAACGACTGGCAGCGCAATTTGCTGTTGGAGTTCGCCCTGCCGGAATAGGGGTTGATGCCAAGCGCCTTCGCCAGGCTGACGAAGTTTCCGGCCTCAGCGGTCCTTCGTCACCACCCGACTTGTTCGGGTGGTCCATAGCGAAGCGAACTGGATTGCCCGGACAGGCGGGCTATGACGGCGCACAATGGTCCCGGACCCACCACGACACCGTAGAACCTCAGCCGCCAAACTCTCGGCTCATTCACCTCCCTCCCCCACAAGGGAGAGGGATGCGCTTGAGCCGAACCATCGCAACCACCTCCGCACCCCAAAATACAAAAAAGCCCCGGATCACTCCGGGGCTTTTTCTCAATTCACAACGCGCCTCAGACGAAGGCGCCGTGGCAGTGCTTGACCTTCTTGCCCGAGCCGCAAGGGCATGGCGCATTGCGCGACAGGCCGGCGAGCAGCTGGGGGTTGAGCGGGGGCAGCGATGGATCGCCACCAGTCGCCCCGAGGGCCGCGCTGGCACCATCACCGCGACCCGCATCGTTCTCGCCCGTGGTGGGGTCGATATGGGTCTGGGCCATGCGGGTAAAGTCCGGTGCCGGCGGGGGCTCGGGCTGGCGAACCTGCAGCTCGATGTGCGCCATCTGGGTGGTCACCAGCTCGCGCAGATTGGTCAGCAGCGCCTGGAACAGTTCATAGGCTTCCTGCTTGTATTCGTTCAGCGGATCGCGCTGGGCGATACCGCGCCAACCCACGACCTTCGAGAGGTGGTCGAGCATGACCAGATGCTCGCGCCACAACCCGTCGATCGACTGCAACAGGATCGACTTCTCGACCTGGCGCATCACATTGGCCGAGTATTTTTCTTCCTTGGCGGTGATGATCGCATCGGCGGCAAGGCGCAGGCGGTTCTCCACCTCTTCGGCGTCGATGCCCTCTTCCTGGGCCCATTCGATGACCGGAGCGTCGACATTGAGATAGGTCTTGGCAGCGGCCTGCAACTGCTCGCTGTTCCACTGCTCCGGATAGGAGCGCGGCGGAATGGCCTTGGCGATGATGTTGGCGACAACGTCATGGCGCATCTCGGCCGTCGTCTCGCTGACGTCCTCGGCATCCATGAATTCAAGACGCTGTTCGAAGATCACCTTGCGCTGATCGTTCATCACATCGTCGTATTTGAGGATGTTCTTGCGGATGTCGAAGTTACGCGCCTCGACCTTGCCCTGGGCGCGTTCGATCGCCTTGGTGACCCACGGATGGGTGATGCTTTCGCCCTGCTCAAGGCCCAGCTTGCCCAGCATGGAATCCATGCTGTCCACCGGGAAGATGCGCATCAGATCATCCTGCAGCGACAGGTAGAACTTGGAATGGCCGGGGTCACCCTGGCGACCCGAACGACCGCGCAGCTGGTTGTCGATGCGGCGGCTTTCATGGCGCTCGGTACCGATGACCATCAGGCCACCTGCGGCCAGCGCCTTCTTCTTTTCATCGGCGATAGTGGCCTTGATCTCGGCGATCTTGGCGTCGCGGTCTGCGCCTTCGAGATTGGCGGCCTCGCGCTCGATGCGCATTTCGAGGTTACCACCGAGCTGGATGTCGGTACCGCGGCCAGCCATGTTGGTGGCGATGGTGATGGCGCCCGGCAGGCCTGCGTCGGCGACGATAAAGGCTTCCTGCTCGTGGTGACGCGCATTGAGCACGTTCATCTTGCCGACGTTCTTCTTGCGCAGAAGATCGGCGAGCATCTCGCTCTTTTCGATCGAGGTAGTACCAACCAGCACGGGCTGGCCGCGATCCTGGCATTCCTTGATCAGATCGGCGATGGCGTCGAACTTTTCCTCGGCGGTACGATAGATCGCGTCATCTTCGTCGATACGCTGCACCGGCAGGTTCGTCGGGATGGTGACCACGCCGAGATTGTAGATGTCGCCGAATTCCTCGGCCTCGGTCAGTGCCGTACCGGTCATGCCGGCCAGCTTCTTGTAGAGGCGGAAATAGTTCTGGAAGGTGATCGAGGCCAGGGTCTGGTTCTCGGGCTGGATCTTGGCGCCTTCCTTGGCTTCCAGCGCCTGGTGCAGGCCTTCCGAATAGCGGCGGCCCGGCATCATGCGGCCCGAGAACTCGTCGATGATGACGACTTCGTCGTTGCGGACGATATAGTCCTTGTCCTTGCGGAACAGCTTGTGCGCGCGCAGGGCCGAGTTTGCGTGGTGCACGAGCGCCACGTTTTCCACGTCATAGAGCGACTCGCCCTTGAGCAGCCCGGCCTCGGCCAGCGCCGCCTCGAGCTTTTCGATGCCCTGGTCAGTATAGGTCGCAGCGCGCAGCTTTTCGTCGAGCTCGAAGTCACCTTCGCCGATCAGCGGCATCAGGTTGTCGACCTTGATATAGAGGTCGGAGCGGTCTTCGGACGGACCGGAGATGATCAGCGGCGTGCGCGCCTCGTCGATGAGGATCGAGTCCACTTCGTCGACGATGGCGAAGGCATGGCCACGCTGCACCATCTGGGCGCGCGTATACTTCATGTTGTCGCGCAGGTAGTCGAAGCCGAATTCGTTGTTGGTGCCGTAAGTAATGTCGGCAGCATAAGCGTCGCGACGTTCCTGATCGGTGATCCCGTGCACAATGATGCCGGTCTTCATACCGAGGAAGGCATAGATCTGGCCCATCCAGCCGGCGTCGCGGCGGGCGAGGTAGTCGTTCACCGTCACCACATGCACGCCGTCGCCGGTCAGCGCATTGAGGTAGACGGCGAGCGTTGCCACCAGCGTCTTGCCTTCACCGGTGCGCATCTCGGCGATGGCACGATCGTTGAGCACCATGCCGCCGATCAGCTGCACGTCGAAATGGCGCATACCAAGCACGCGCTTGCTGGCCTCGCGCACTGTGGCGAAAGCCGGCACGATCAGGTCTTCGAGCTTGGTGCCCTGGGCGAGCTGCCCCTTGAATTCGTCGGTCCGGGCCCGCAATTGCTCGTCGGAGAGCTTTGCCAGTTCTGGTTCCAGCGCATTGATGGCGGCCACCCTGCCCTGATACCGCTTGACCTGTCGGTCGGACGGTGACCCGAAAATCTTTCGGGCAAGCGCAGCAAGTGCCATTCGTCTGGTCCTTTGTTCTAGGCAGCGGAGCGGCATGAGGCGGCCGGCGTCTGCGGGCGCTCGGCCGGCCCATCCCGCCCCGTCACAACGTCGGAGAGCCCGTTCGGCTCCCCTTGTGAATTGATCCGTGGGCGCAAGGCGCGCGTAACGCGCTGCTCTGTCCACGCTTTGGAAAAGCGGGTGAGATGTAAGAGTGGGGTCGTATCTTGTCAATGTTGCCCAAATCGGCGACACCTTGCGCGCCTGTATTATTTGTCGGCCAGCACAGTTTGCTGAAGCGGCGGGCGAGGGCACAATTTGGCCTATCTGTCGTGTGAAGGCAGGCCAACAATGAGGTAGCCTGTGCTACCTGAACCGAACACGCCGGTTTCAGCCCTTGAAACCGGCCAAGGAGTTCCTGGACCCCATGAAGAATTTTTCGCTGCGCCTGGTCCGCACCATCAGCCTTGCTGCCCTGCTCGTGTCGGCGCCTGCTGTCGCCAGCTTTGCCCAGGACGCCGCTGCACCGGCAGCTGAGGCCGCTGCAGTCACGCCCGAAACCGTCATTGCCACCATCGGCGACGAGACCATCACCGAGGCCGATCTCAGCTTTGCTGCCGAAGATCTGGCCCAGGACCTCGCCCAGATGCCCCCCGAAGAGCGCCGCCCCTTCCTGCTGCGCGTTCTCATCGACATGAAGGTGATGGCCGGCGCCGCCAAGGATGCTGGCATGGACCAGACGCCGCTGTTCGCCCAGCGCCTCAACTATCTTGAGGAGCGCGCCCTGCGCCGTGCCTATTTCGCTGAAGCCATTGCCGGCGCCGTGACCGAAGAAGCCGTACGCGCCGACTATGACGCCTTCGTCGCCCAGTTTACGCCGACCGAAGAGATCAGCGCTGCCCACATCCTCGTGCCGACCGAGGAAGAAGCCAACGCGATCAAGGCCGAACTGGATGCCGGTGGCGACTTCGCTGCCATCGCCAAGGAAAAGTCGATCGATCCCGGCAGCGGCGCCAATGGCGGCGAACTCGGCTTTTTCGGCAAGGGCATGATGGTCCTGCAGTTTGAAGAAGCCGCTTTCGCCCTCACCGAGCCAGGCCAGGTTTCGGCACCCGTCCAGTCCCAGTTCGGCTGGCACATCATCAAGCTGGCCGAGAAGCGCCAGTCACAGCCGCCGACCTTTGAACAGGTTGCTCCGCAGGTCCAGCAGCAGGTGCTGATGACCACGTTCAACAACAAGGTCGAAGAGCTGATGAGCGGCGTCGAGATCAACATCACCGATCCAGCCCTCGCTGCCGCGATGGAAGCCCAGGACGCTGCGGCCCCTGCGGCCGAAGAAGCGGAAGCCGCCGCCCAGTAAGATCAATGCGGCCCCGGTCACCACCGGGGCCGTTTCAGTTCTGCTTGTGGTATCCCGCCAGCCCGGCGAGCACGATATCCACCACCGCCTCTATCTCCCCCATCGCTACCTCCACGCGCCCGATCAGCAATTGATGCCAGGCGAAGGAAACAACGAGATCGATGGCCAGCGCGCTGTTCACGGTCTCATCGATCTCTCCCCGCGCCTTGGCCCGCTCGATGATCCGCCCGGCATATGCCTGGCGCTCGAGATGATAGGCCGCAAGAGCCGCTGCCGCTCCGGCATCGACCTGCGCCTCGGCAATGATCGAGCGATAGACCGTACCGCAGAGACTATCTTTCCAGAAGCCCAGCAGCTGGTTGTCGAGAAACGCGACGAGGTCCCCGCGCAGCGTTCCCGTATCGGGAAAGGGCCGCTGGTTCTTGAACCGCTTGTAGACGTCGAGGAGAAGCGCCGCCCGGTTGGGCCACCAGCGATAAATCGTTGGCTTGCCGGCGCGGGCCCGCCGCGCCACCGCCTCGATGGAAAACCCGGCAATGCCGTCTTCGCGCAGGATTGCTTCCGCGGCGTCGAGGATCGCCTCCTGGCTGGCCGGATTGCGCCTGGCGCCAATGGAGCGGCGGGCGCCATCTGGAGTGTCTTCGGTGTCGGATTGGGCTGGCTGGGTCATGGCGCCAATATGGCCGCTATCTCACCGGAAGAAAAGACTTGAACGAAACGGCTCGTTTCTATAATAACGAAACGCACCGTTTCGATTGGATATCCAAGATGAGTTTTCCCGCCCGCGCCCGCATGGCCCTCCTGATGACCCTCGCCATTTATCCGATCGTGGTCGTCTATGCCGCGCTCATCAGCCTCATCACACCGGGCTGGGAATTCTGGCAGCGCAGCTTCATCCTCGTACCCTTGATGGTGACGAGCATCGTCTTCTTCATCGTACCCTTCATCACCACCCGCTTCGCCGGCTTCATTGCCGGCCGTAAAACCGGTCGCACTTGAACCAAAGCTTTCGGTTGGCGCAAAAGCTCGACGTCTTGCGCCCGCCACACCTTTGAGGCACACCACAGCGGTCATTCTGCCCAACAAGGTCTTGTGCCATGGCTGCTCATCCGGTTTCGCCCCTCGCCCCCAAATCCTATCCGGACCTGCCTCCGATTGCGGGCGTGCGCTTTGCCACCGCTGAAGCCGGGATCAAGTACAAGAACCGCACCGACGTACTGCTGATGGCTTTTGACGAAGGCACGACCGTTGCCGGCGTGCTGACCCGGTCGCAGTGCTCATCAGCCGCTGTCGATCTCTGCCGCGAAAATCTCCTCGGTGGCATGGCCCGTGGCCTCGTGGTCAACTCGGGCAACTCCAATGCCTTCACCGGCATGAAAGGCCGGGAGAGCGTTCGCTACATCACCAAGGTTGCCGCCCAAGCGCTTGGCTGCTCGCCCTCGGAAGTCTTCATTGCCCAAACCGGCGTCATCGGCGAGCTGATCGATGCCTCAAAGTTCGACGGCGTGCTCGACGAGACCGCCACCCGCATGGCCGACCAGCCGTGGATCGAGCCTGCCAAGGCGATCATGACGACCGACACCTTCCCGAAATTGTCGGGCGCCGTGCTCGAGATCGACGGCGTCGAAGTCAAGATCAACGGCATCGCCAAGGGCTCGGGCATGATCGCGCCCGACATGGCCACCATGCTTTCCTTCGTTGTCACCGACATGCCGATCGCCGCCCCTGTGTTGCAGGCGCTGCTGGCCAAGCACAACCAGACGAGCTTCAATTCCATCACCGTCGACAGCGATACCTCGACCTCGGACACTCTGCTCGCCTTTGCCACCGGCAAGGCGCAGGTCGATACGATCGACACGCTGGAAGACCCCCGCGCCGAAATTTTCGGTCAGGCCCTCTCCGACGTGCTGCTTGAACTCGCTATACACGTCGTCCGCGACGGCGAAGGCGCCACCAAACAGGTCTCCATCCATGTCGAAGGCGCTGTCTCGGACGAAAGCGCCTTCCGCATCGGCAAGGCCATCGCCGATAGCCCGCTGGTCAAGACCGCTATTGCCGGCGAAGACGCCAATTGGGGCCGCGTCGTCATGGCTGTCGGCAAGGCCGGCGAGCCCGCCGACCGCGACCTGCTCTCGATCCGTTTCGGCGATCTGACCGTTGCCCGCAACGGCGAACGCGCCACCGGCTACGACGAGGCAGCAACCAGCGCCTATATGAAGGGCGAAGAGCTGGAGCTGACCGTCAGCCTCGGCCTCGGCCAGGGCAAGGCCACGGTCTACACCTGCGACCTCACCCATGGCTACATCACCATCAACGGCGATTATCGCAGCTAAAATTCATCGATAGCCGCCGCCCCAGTCCCCTCGTCCCTCCGGGAGAGGGGCTGGGTTTGGGGGGATGTCTCAGAAAGCCGGAAGACACTATGTCCACCTCCCTTCCCGATATTGAAGCCATCGAGCGGGCCAGCCTTCAGGCCTGGCCCGGTATCGAAGAGAAGTGGGACGGCTCCTGGGTACGTCGCGCTGCCGGCGGCTACACCAAGCGCGCCAATTCCGTGCAGTGCCTCGACCCGGATGATTTTGAGGACGCCGATCTGCGTGTGATCTCGGCCTGCACCTGGATGATCATCCGCCAGGTCAAGCCGGTGTTCCGCATCACCCCGCTTGCGCCATACGAGCTCAATGCCACGCTTGACGAATCCGGCTGGCAGACGATTGGTGAAAGTCATGTCTACGCCATGGCGCTGGGCGATCACGAAGCCGATCCCCATGCCGAATTCTTGCCCCTGAGCGACCCAAAATTTCTCGGCGCCCAGCAGAAGCTGCAGGGATACGACGCCGCGACGCTGGAGGGGCTGAAAAACCTTACCGCTGCCATCAAGACCTCAGCCACGGGTGTTGTCCTCACCCGGGACGGCGAAGCCGTCGCCACCGCAATCATGGCCCTCGCCGACGGCATCGTTGTTGCCGGCAATGTGGTCACCGACACCACGCGCCGTCGCCAGGGACTGGGCAAGGCGATGATGAACTCAGGCCTTGCCTGGGCCAAGCGCGAAGGCGCCCAGTTCGCCGCGCTCAATGTCGAGGCCGGCAATACCGCCGCCCTCGGCCTCTATTCGGGCCTCGGCTACACTCACAAGTATGACTATCACTACCGCATTCCCGGAGCGCCCAAGTGAGTGAGATCGTGACCGACAAGCCAATCCTGCTCGTCGTTGCCTGTGCTCTTGTGGACGCTGATCGTCGCGTGCTGATTGCCCAGCGCCCGGAAGGCAAACACATGGCCGGCATGTGGGAGTTTCCGGGTGGCAAGATCGAGCCCGGTGAAACCCCGGAGGCAGCCCTCATCCGCGAACTGCGCGAAGAGCTGGGGATCGAGACCAAGGAAGCCTGTCTGGCGCCGGTTTCGTTTGCCAGCCACTCCTATGAGCACATGCACCTCTTGATGCCGCTCTACGCCTGCCGCCGCTGGCAGGGCATGCCCACCGCCAGCGAACACAAGGCCCTCAAATGGGTCCGCCCGCAGGCCCTGCGCGACTACCCCATGCCCCCCGCCGATGAGCCGCTCATCGCCGCCCTCTGCGACCTGCTCTGACCCAAGCGATCGTCTTTGCCTGGCTTGCCCGGGCAATCCAGCCTTCACTTCACTGAGCACCGAAGCCAAGCCACGTGGAGACGACGGCAGACCCTTCGTCTCCGGCCTTCAATCCCGACGGCAAGAGGGACTGCGCCCTCTCACCTCGCAAAACCCTAGTTCAGCGCCACAACCTTATACTTCTGCCCCGCGGCGACGGGATCGCCGGGGTAAAGGTTATTGAGGATATAGAAGAGGTCGCGTCCGCCGGGGATATTGGCCATCTGCCGGGCCAGGGTGTCCGCAGTGTCACCACTTTTGGCGGTGATGATGCGCGTCGTCAGCTTGCGGATCTGGTTGAGATCGCTTGCATCGGCGCGGCGGAAACTCTGGATCGTGGATTCGGCCCCCTGGGCAAAGCGCGCACTGTCGGCCTTAGCCGCAAAGATGAAGCGATAGACCGCCCCATCGAGACGCATTACCGCCACGCGGAAGAACCACTGGTCGGTCTGCGCCAGGCCCGACGCCATGTCGATGCCATTATAGTTGTGCGACTTGACGGTGTCGGCCTTGAGACCGGCAATCCAGCCGGATTTGAGATAATCCGTCAGTGCCATGCTCGGCTGCACGTCGGCACTGTCGAAGCGCACCGCCTCGCCATCCCCCGCCACGCCCACAACAGCGCTCTGCGCCGATTGCAGCGCATAGCCCTGCGGCACGGTGAAGGAGAATTTCGAGCGCGGGTGGATAAAGCGCTGGCCGACGATCGAGCCCTGGGCCGGACTGTCGCCAAAGGTCAGCCCCGAGATAGCGGCCAGATAGCCATCCCTGTCGGTCTCACCCAGCTGCGAAGCGCCGAACATCGAGCGCGCCGTATCCATGGCTTTGCTGATGCGGGCCGGCGTCGAGGGGTGGGATGAGAGGAAACCGTCCTCGCCGGCGCTGGTGCCGGCCGAAAAGGCTGCGAACCGGCTCATCACGCCGAGGAAGCGCGCTGCGGCCTGAGGATCATACCCAGCCTTGCCGGCAAACTTGATGCCTTCCTGGTCCGCCTCGAGCTCCTGGTTCTGCCCGAATGCTGCCAGCGACTGGCGCGTGCGGTTGGCCGTAGCATCGGTCGAGACGTCCCCACCGAAAATCCCGGTAATCACCCGATCAACGATCTGGGTGGTCCGCGTCTTGTCGGTGCGCGCCCGCGCATGACGCAGCGTCACGTGGGCGATCTCGTGGGCCAGAACCGCCGCCAGTTCGCTCGTATCCGAGGCGAGGGCAAGGATGCCGCGCGTCACATAGATATAGCCGCCCGGCAGCGCGAAGGCATTGACCTCGGATGTATCAAGGATCGTTACCTGGAACTGGGCATTGGGCTGGTTGGACGCAGCCAGCAGCCGGCCGACGATGCGCGCGACCATGATCTCGGCCTGGCGGTCGGAATAGACGCCGCCATAGGCCGCGATGATACGCGGATGCTCGCGGCGCCCGATGACGACATCATCGGGTTCCGTGCCGGCGGGCACGACAGCCGGCGCAGGCCGATCGCCCGTCTGGCTGACACTGATATTGGAGCCGGTCAGGGACGAGCAGGCCGAAAGGGCCAGGAGGGACCCGGCCAGGATACCGACGCGCAGAGACTTGTTTAGGGAAAGCGCCGTCATTGCGTCGCCAAGACCTCAATCTGTTCGGGATGCGTCACTTCGATGCGTGGACCGTCCCGGTCGTCCACCCATCCACGGATCCGCACGAGCGCCCCCTCAAGTGCTAATGGATCCAGCTTGTCTGCCGTAAACAGCCGCAACGCCGGTGCCTCGATGACGGCCGTACAATCCTCTTTCCAGAAGCGGCCAAAATTGAGGTAGACGCGGCTGCCTTGGCGGTCGGCGAGGAGAACCCGGCCTTCCACCAATTCGTAATGCCCTGCGCGGGTCAGCAGATCACCTGCTTTTTCCGCCGCCCGAACGCTGTAATAGGGATCAGCCCAAATGCCAAGCCGCGCGGCGCGCGCCCGCGCCTCCGCAGCCATCAGCATATCCAGGCATTTCCGATTGTCGGGAAAGGAATAAACCCGCGCCATGCCCTTCTCGACCATATGCAATTGCGCCCAGATTTCCTCCGACCCATCATCTACGAACATATGGGCGAGCACCCGCTCGTGCCGGTCGATCTCCTCACCGCCAAAGCCAAGGCGGACGGGCTTGTTGAGGGCGAGGTCCGCCAGCACTTTCTGAGCCTCAGGCGCCAGCGGCCAGATCTCGAAATCTTCGCGTCCCAATGGCAGTTTGGGCGCCTGGGTCCCGATCAACCGCACACGCTGGCCACTATCGAGTACCACCGTATCGCCATCAGTCACTTCGACAACGGTTCCACCGGGCCGCATATCGAGCACATCACAGGCCATTGCAGCCTGCGATGCAGCCGACACAAGGGCGAGGGCAGCAATGGAAACGACATCGGGTCTGCGCAATCGAATCTGCCCCTGGCAAGGTTTTGTTCACCATGCACCCAAATACGGCAAAAAATGATTACCAAGCCGATGGGTCGCTCGATCACAACCGTGAGAGCTTGCCAAGCGTTGCGGCCTTCTCCAAGCTTGCACAAATGGGAGCGCGCAATGGCTGACAAAGGCATAATTCGCACCGGAACCGCCGGTTGGGTTTTCGAACCCTGGCGCGGCAGCTTCTTTCCGGAGGGCCTCGTGCAGAAAAAAGAGCTGCACTATGCCAGCCGGCATCTCACCAGCATCGAGATCAACGCCACGTTCCGGGCCAACCAGAAGCCGGCGAGCTTTGTCAAATGGGCGGGCGAGACCCCTGACGGCTTCCAGTTCTCGATCAAGGGACCGCAACTCGTCACCCATATCAAGCGCCTCAAGGACTGCGCTCAGCCGCTGGCCAATTTTTTTGGCTCGGGCCCGCTTGCCCTCGGCAACCGCCTCGGTCCATTCATCTGGCAATTACCTCCCAATCTCCCGTTCGACCTGCCGCGACTCGAGAGCTTTCTCCCCCTCCTGCCGCAGGACATCGACGCCTATCTGCGGCTCGCGCATCAAGCCGATGGCGTCAAAGCCCCACCCTTTCTCGAGCCAAATGGCGTTACTCTTATCCGCCACGCCATCGAAATGCGCCATCCAAGCTTTGACGATCCCGCCGTCGATGCGCTTTTGCGCCAGCACAACATCGCCCGCGTCATTGCCGACACCCCCGACCATCCAAGCCGCGACCTGACCGCCGATTTTGCCTATTGCCGCCTGCAGGGCCCTGCCCGCCCCGACGCCGATGGCTACGCAGACGAGGACATTGCCGATCTGGCCAAAACCATGTCAGGCTGGCGAGATGCAGGCCGGGATTGCTACGCCTATTTCGTGCACGAAGACAAACTGCACGCCCCGGACAACGCCATGGCTCTGGCCAAGGCGCTGGACATCACCCCATTTGAGTGATCTCGAGAATGGGAGTTTCAGTAATACCGAGCGCGCATTGCGTGATCTCGAGCGCGCATTTGCGTGATCACGAGCATGTTCCTGTCTGGCTTTTGCCCACTGGCAAGGCTATGGGCGAAGCAGCGTCACACTGAGGCCGATCATGGCAGTTCTTTCCCGCCCACTTGATAAGCTCACATCAGCTCTGGCATTTCTGCTCGGACTGGCCACCATCCTGGGCGCGCTGGCGTCCCAATATTTTGGGGGCCTCTATCCCTGCGAGCTCTGCCTCGAGCAGCGCTGGGCCTATTATATCGGCCTGCCGATCCTTCTCGGCATTCTCGTTCTGTGGAACCGCCTGCCCCTGAAAATCTGGTTCGCGCTGATGGCCATCGTCACGGCGATCTTCGTCTGGGGCATCTATATGGGGAGCTACCACGCTGGCGTCGAATGGGGCTTCTGGCCTGGTCCAACCGCATGCACCGGTGTCGGCGAAAGTTTTAGCTTCGACCAGCTCAACAACATGACCCCGGTCATCGGCTGCGACGTCGTTCAATTCCGCTTCCTCGGCCTTTCGCTGGCCGGCTACAACGCGCTGATCTCGCTCGCCATCGTCGCCCTCCTCGCCTTCGCCATGCTCTTCCAGGCGCGCCGGAAGGGTTAGTCGACCAGCGCGTCAAGATCTCGTGCCGACGAGATGATCCGAACGATAAACACAACGTCCGACCCAACGGCATAGATGATCGAGTAGTTTCCATAGGGCCTGCGGCGCAGTCCGCGGGCCGCGTATCGCTTAAGACTTGGAAACCGCTCCGGATGATCCCCGAGCTCTTGGCACGCCAGCACCAGTTCATCGGCAAAACTGGTTGCCCGGAGCGGATTGTCCCGGGCTATATAGCGGACAATCTCCACCAGATCTTTCTGGGCGTCACGCGAGAAGCGCAAACGCATCACGACGCCTTTTTCTGCGCCAGCTCCGCGACCAGCAGTCTCAACTCGGCAAAAACCTCTTCCGCCGGGATCGTTCTGCCAGCATCAATATCATCGAGCCCAGCCTGGATCATCGCATCCATCTCGCGCAGCCTTGCCTCCCGCTCCTGCACCAACCGCACGCCCTCGCGCAAAACTTCGCTCTTGGAATTATAGCGCCCGTTCTCGACGAGGTCGGTCACGACCTTTTCGAGCACTTCGCCCAGATCTGCACTGATCGCCATGGCGCGTCTCCTGTCATTGGCCAAAGCCAATAATAGTTATTAACGACGACGCCAGCAAGCGGTCAGGGTTCGAGCTCGATGTCCCAATAAAGATAGTCGAGCCAGCTTTTGTGGAGGTGGTTGGGCGGAAAGGCCCGGCCATTGTTGTGCAGGTCATGAACCGTCGGTGCATAGGGCGTCTGGTGCGGGAACATTTTTATCTCCCGCGGCAGCCGGTTCGCTTTCCGAAGATTGCACGGGGCACAGGCCGCCACCACGTTCTCCCACGTCGTCAGCCCACCCTTGGAGCGCGGAATGACGTGATCGAAGGTCAGATCATCCCGCGACCCGCAATACTGGCACTGAAAGCGATCGCGCAGGAAAACATTGAACCGGGTGAAGGCCGGACGCCTTGCCGGGGTCACGTAATCCTTGAGCGCCACCACGCTCGGCAAGCGCATTTCAAAGCTGGGGGAATGCACCACGGTGTCGTAGAGCGAGACGATATTGACCCGTTCCAGACACACCGCCTTGATCGCGTCCTGCCACGACCATAACGAAAGTGGATAATAGCTGAGAGGCCGGAAATCGGCGTTCAGCACGAGAGCGGGACAGGCCTCAGGCGACACATGGATGGTCACGAGAGTCTCCCGAAACGGGAAGCGTGTAGGTCCATAGCTCGCTTATACTACGCCCTTTGTGTCAGGGCTGTGAAGCGGCTTTGTTAACTATTTCGCGGCTTGATCGACAAGGAATTGGGTCGCAAAACCAAGGCCATCGGGAGCAATGCCATGCCCGACACCACGGCTGACGTGATAGGCCACATCAACACCGGCAGCCTTCAGTTCTGCAGCTGCCTCGTCGCTGCGCGCAGGCTCCACCACGTCGTCCATGTCGCCATGCACGAGGCAGACCGGCGTGCCATTGGTGGCGCCGGCCGCAAACCCTTCGGGCGCCAGAAATGCCCCGGAAAAACCGACGACGCCCATCAGTCGCTGCGGCAGGGCCATGCCGACATGAAGCGCCATCATCGCGCCCTGGCTGAAACCGACCAGCACCGTCCGTTCGGGCGCGATTCCGGTCTGGGTCCAGAGTTCGTTGAGGAATTCCTCGAGGATCGGACGCGCCTTGAGAACGCCGGTCTGGCGGCTGGCCAGCCGATCACCGCCAAAATCGATAGCAAACCACTGAAACCCTGCTCCGATCATTCCGGCCGGCTCGGGTGCATGCGGCGAGACAAAGATCGCGCCCGGCAGCGCGTCCTGCCAATGGGGCGCGAGGCCGATCAGGTCATTGCCGTCGCTGCCATAGCCATGCAGCAGCACCACCGCACTATCGGGTGCCTGACCATTGGCCGGTGCCAGCATGGGGCCTGAGAGCTTGGTCACAGCAATATTCCTTCCCGGTCGCGCAGGGCGGCAAAATAGCGCCAGAACAACAGCGCCGCCGCAGATCGATGCGGCGCCCATTCGGCCGCCAGCGCGATCATCTCCTTGATCGTCGGACGCGCGTCAAGCCCGAGACCATGATGGGCCGCCTTGAGCAGCGCCAGATCCCCAGCTGGAAACACGTCCGGATGCCCGGCGCAAAAGAGGAGATAAACCTCTGCCGTCCACGGCCCAATCCCCTTCAGGGCGGTCAGCGCAGCGATTGCATCCTCGGCCGACAACGCATCGACATGGGCGAAGTCGAGCTCACCAGCCAGGACGGATTCCGCCACCCCACGCACGGTGACGAATTTTCCACGCGAGAAGCCGATCCCGCGGACCTCCTCTTCGCTCAGCGCCAGATAGCCCTCTGGGTCCGTGGCGCCGGGTAGCTTTTCGAATCGCCCCCAGATCGCCGCCGCGCTCTGCACGGAAAGCTGCTGCCCGCAGACCACTTTGGCGAGCCCTGCAAAACCGATGGGATTGACGCGCGGCGAGACGATTCCGACCTTGTCGCGCATCGGCATAAGGTGCGGCGCCCGGCCGACCAATGCGTCGAGGTGCCATGCGACGCCGTCTTCCGTGTCGATGCGCGGTGACGCAATAGGTGCTCCAATGCTAGGGGATGAAATCATGTCCAAAAAGCCGCTTCTCCGTTTCGCCCCCAGTCCCAATGGCCGCTTGCATCTCGGCCACGCCCTGTCTGCGCTTGTCACCTGGCGCGCCGCCGAACTCCTGGGTGGTACAGCGCATTTACGCATCGAGGACATCGACACCAACCGATGTAAACCCGAATTTACCGCCGCGATCTTCGAGGATCTTCATTGGTTGGGATTAAGCTGGCCCGAGCCGGTGATGCACCAGTCCGACCGGTTCGACATCTACATGGACGCAGCCAACCGCCTGCGCGCCATGGATCTACTTTATCCCTGCTTTTGCAGCCGAGCCGATATTGCCGCGCAGTCGAGTGAAAAAGATCCGGAAGGCGCGCCACTCTATCCAGGCACCTGTCGGCACCTCTCCAATGCCGAACGGATCGAACGGCTCGAGCGCGGTGACCCCGTCCAGTTTCGTCTCGATGTCGAAGCAGCAATGGCGCTGACCGGCCCGCTGTCTTTTTCAGTGATCGGGCCGACCATTCTGGACCGCCCGCAAATCCGCTATGCCCGCCCGCAGCGCTGGGGCGATGTGGTGCTGCAGCGCAAGGATACGCCCACGAGCTATCACTTGAGCGTCGTGGTGGATGACGCGGATCAGGGCGTCACCCACGTCACCCGCGGCCGCGACATGGAGGCCGCCACCGACATTCATGTGCTTCTGCAGATGCTGCTCGGCGTGCCCACGCCCTATTATCACTTCCACCGCCTGCTTCTCGACGACAGCGGCCAGAAGCTGAGCAAATCAAAAGACTCCCAAACCCTCGCCGATCTGCGCGCCCAGGGCGTGACGGCGCAAGACGTTCGGCGGCAGCTGGGGTTTTAGGACGCGTTCCACTGAAAGAAAAAGGCGCCGCTGAGCGGCGCCTTGAACTCAAACCCAATCAGGGACGCTGTCGAGCGCGATGAGCTCGTCAATGCTCTTGCGCGGGCGGATCGCATGCCAGCGGCCGCCGTCCACCAGCACTTCGGGGATCAGCGGCCGCGAATTATAGGTCGAGGCCATCACCGCCCCATAAGCGCCGGCGCTCATCACCGCGAGAAGGTCGCCTTCCTTGACACCAGCGATGGTGCGGCCCTTGGCGAGATAGTCGCCGGTTTCACAGACAGGTCCGACGATGTCGCCGGTAATCGGCGGCAGATTGGAAGGATTGACCGGCTGGATATCGTGGTGGGCTTCGTAGAGTGTCGGGCGGAGAAGATCATTCATCGCCGCGTCGACGATGATGAAATTTGCTTCGCCTTCCTTCACATATTCGACCTTGGTGACGAGGATGCCGGCATTGCCAACGAGCAGGCGGCCCGGCTCGATCACCAGCGAGCACCCGAGCTGCCCCACCTTATCGCGCACCACCGCCGCATAAGCGTTCGGATGGGGCGGTGCTGCCTCATCGACATTGTAGGGAATGCCGAGGCCGCCGCCGATATCGACGTGATGGATATCATGCCCATCGTCGCGCAGCGCCGTCACGAGCTCCGCCATCAGCCCAAAGGCATTGCCGAACGGCTCGAGATCGGTGATCTGGCTGCCGATATGCATGTCGACGCCCACCGCCACGATATTGGGCAGCTCGGCGATGCGCTTATAGACCTCGCGGGCGCGCTTGTAGGAAATGCCGAACTTGTTCTCGCTCTTGCCCGTCGAGATTTTCGCATGGGTGCGCGCATCGACGTCGGGATTGACGCGGACCGACACCTTGGCGGTCAGCCCCAGATCCGAAGCCACCATCGAAAGGCGTTCCAGTTCGGGCTCGCTCTCGACGTTAAAACACTTGATGCCAGCCTCGAGGCCCTGGCGCATTTCCGCGACGGTCTTGGCGACACCCGAGAACACGATCTTTTCGGCCGGAATGCCGGCGGCCAGCGCCCGCTGCAATTCACCGCCCGAAACCACGTCGGCACCACAGCCTTCAGCGGCCATCAGCTTGAGCACCGCCTGGTTGGAATTGGCCTTCATCGCATAGGCCATCACCATGTCGATGCCGGCAAAGGCCTCGCGCACCACGCGGACATGGCGGCGCAGTGTTGCTGCCGAATAGACGTAGAACGGCGTTCCGACCTTTTCGGCCAGTTCGTTGACATTGACGTCCTCGGCAAAAAGTACGCCGTCGCGATGGGTGAAATGATGGACCATCTTGCCCCTGATATTCCGGTCGAGGCGCTACCAGCAGGTGACGCCAGAATGTGAAATGAACTCATCGTTTCCGTAAGGGAAGTTCACGGAAAACAAAAGCGGCCTTATCGTCCGGCCTCATAGGCCGCCTCGATCCGCTCGGCCACCAGCTTCTGCAACCGCCACAAATGGGCATCATGAATGCCCAACTGTTCGAGATGCTCGACCGTGGCGTGGAGATATTCGGCCATTGAGCCACGCGTCCCCACCGCCCGCGCCAGCACGTCGGCAATCGCCTCCTCCGTCAGTCCGGAAACATAGCGGCCCGAATTGCGATCGATGCAGAAGGTCAGCGCCCGGATCGTCCGCTCGCCCGAGCGCACATTGACCATGCGTGGCGGAAAGGCCGAGGGCAGCCAGCCCATTTCACGCTCAAACAGTTTGATGAGGTTTTCGTCCCGCCGGTCTGGCGGCAGCCGGTAGAGCGCGCCCTTGCAGGAGCCGCCACGATCAAGCGCCAGCATCAGCCCAGGAGTGGTCTCGCTGCCCCGGTGCTGTCGGTTCCAGCCAAGACAAAAGGCGCGATGCCAGCCGTGCAGGGTGCCGGTGCGGATTTCGACATGTTCGCAGGCCGGCTTCCAGATCAGCGACCCATAGGCAAACACCCAGGTCTCGTCATGGGCTTCTTCGCCGAAAAGACTCGCGATGGTGGCCACATGATCTTCTGGCGCTGCCGCCCGCATGCCTTCCGGCGGCGCGGGCAGGCCTTCCAGCACTTCGTCAGGCTGGAGATAGGCGACATGCCGCGCCGTAAGGCGCATCTGCCGCAGCTGTCTCGTCATAAACACACTCCTTCTTCCCAGCGCGGGAAGAAGGCCAAGCGTGGTCTATTCGTCTTTCTTATTCAACCCCGCCATCGCCATGGCTGTCATGCTTCCGGCCCTTGAGGGCGAGCGGCTCGTGGGTCTCGCCGGTAAGAAGGCTCTTCCAGCGCGCCGCCTGCACGACAACATTGGCCGGGGCAGTGCCGCCATAGGACTTTCGCGCCGCAACCGAAGCTTCGACAGTGAGCACCTTGTGGATGCGGCTGTCGATACGCTCGTCGATGGACTTGAAATCCTCGATGGTCAGACCCTCAAGGCCGCAATTCTTGGATTCCGCCAGCGCCACGACCTGCCCGGTGATGTGGTGCGCGTCGCGGAACGGAATGTTGAGCTCCTTCACCAGCCAGTCGGCCACGTCGGTGGCCGTCGAGAACCCGGCCGAAGCTGATGCATGCATCTTTTCGCGGTTGGGCTGCATGTCGGCGACCATGCCGGTCATCGCCGCCAGTGACAAGGAGAGCGCATCGAGCGCGTCGAAGGCCACTTCCTTGTCTTCCTGCATGTCCTTGGAATATGCCAGCGGAAGGCCCTTCATCACCACAAGCAGGGAATTGAGCGAGCCCATGATGCGGCCGATCTTGGCACGCACCAGCTCGGCAGCGTCCGGATTGCGCTTCTGCGGCATGATGGACGAGCCGGTAGTGAACTTGTCCGAGAGCTTGATGAAGCTGAACTGGGCGCTCGACCAGATCACCATTTCCTCGGCAAAACGCGAGAGGTGCATGGCGCAGATCGCAGCAGCGGCCAGCGTCTCAAGAATAAAATCGCGATCGGAGACGGCATCGAGCGAATTGGCGGTCGGGCGATCAAAGCCCAGCGCCGCAGCGGTCATGTCACGATTGATCGGATAGGGCGTGCCGGCGAGCGCAGCCGAGCCCAGCGGGTTCTCGTTGAGGCGCTTTCGCGCGTCGACCAGACGGCCCGCGTCGCGGCCGAGCATTTCCACATAGGCCAGGAGATGATGGCCAAAGGTCACCGGCTGGGCGTTCTGGAGGTGGGTAAAACCAGGAAGGATAGTCTCGGCTTCTTCCTCGGCGCGTTTGACCAGACCAAGCTGCAGCGTCTCGATCTGCACGACGAGATGATCAATGGTATCGCGCACATAGAGGCGGAAATCGGTGGCAACCTGGTCATTGCGCGAACGCGCCGTATGCAGGCGCCCCGCGGCATCGCCGATCTTTTCGCGCAGCCGGCTTTCCACGTTCATGTGGATGTCTTCCAGAGCCCGCGAGAATGTGAACGTGCCGTTCTCGATTTCGGCGAGCACCTCGTCTAGACCGGCCAGAATGGCGTCGCGATCCTCTCGCGTCAAAATGCCCGTTGCTTCGAGCATTGTCGCATGGGCCTTTGATCCGGCAATATCCTGGCGGTAGAGGCGCTGATCGAATCCGATCGAAGCGTTGATCTCTTCCATGATGGCGTCGGGGCCGGTGGCGAAGCGTCCGCCCCACATCTTGTTGCTCATCGGATACCTTTCGGAGAAGTCCATGTCGAAGCCAACCACCACCCCACCAGCCGGTCGGAACAATATGCCGTACGTGCTGGGGTTGGGTCTGGCCGGAATGGGCGTAGCTATAGCGGCGTGGTTTTATCTCGGCAATGCCGCCTCGGCCAACTCCTGCCCCATCAATGTCGCAGCGGCACAGATTGTCGGTGCGGCCGCAGTCGGTGAACTGGCCGCGCTCAACGGCACCGGACAGGGCCGCGGCTATGCCGACATGGCTTTCAAGGACGAAACCGGCAAGGCCATGACCATGGCCGATTTCTCCGGCAAGTCCCTGCTGGTCAACTTCTGGGCCAGCTGGTGCGTCCCCTGCCGCGAGGAAATGCCGGCCCTGGACGAAATCGCCACCGACTATAATTCCGATAAATTCATGGTGGTGCCGATCAATCTCGACATCGGCGACAGCGGGCTCGAAAAGGCTCAGCAGTTTCTGGACGAGGGCCAGTTCAAGAACCTGCCCCTCTATGCCGACAACACCTTCGCCGCCTTTGATCGCCTCAAGCGCGAAGCCGTCGCTGTCGGGCTGCCGGCAACACTCCTGCTCGATCCGGAAGGTTGCGAACTCGCCGTCCTCCAGGGCCCGGCCGAATGGCACAGCAAGGACGGCCGCGCCGTCATCGACGCTCTTTTGGGCTTGCGCGGCTAGAACGCCCCCTCACCCTAACTCTCTCCCCAAGGGGCGAGGGAATTGGGCCGGTGGGTTTGCAGAGATTTCTCCCCGAACACAATCTAGTCCCCTCGCCCCTTGGGGAGAGAGTTAGGGTGAGGGGGGCTTAGGCTCCGGCCACCCGCAAAATCGCTCCGGTGGAGCCATTTCAGGACACAAGGCCATGAGCGCTATGCGCGAATGCTGCGCCCTCAGCCCACCGCTCCCAAAACCCAAAAAATCAGGCCGTCTTGTCCACATTCCCGCCCTGTCCGGGCGGCAGGACTGCCTGGGGCGGCTGCAGCAGCATGTCGAGCAGCTGCGTCTGCATGTCATGGGCTTTCTTGACCACGGCCAATTGCACGGAATGCTGCGTGGCGCTGGAGCGCGCAGCAATAAGGGTCGAAGCGAGATCGGCTTCCATAGGCTTTGGTCCCAAACGCAATACTGACGAACTGCCGCGACCCTAGCCGATGAGGGTAAATAAAGCCCTCCGCGACGCCTCCCGAGGACAGACTATTGCGCCGGGACACCCCGCAACAATTGTCTATCGCCCACCGAAAAGTTTGACACCGCGCCGTCGCAACAGCGGCGCCAGCGCAACCCCGGCGACAAAGCCGCCTACATGCGCCCACCACGCCACAGGCTCGCCGGATGCGAACAGGGCGTAGAACAGCTGGCTGGCCACCCAGAAACCGAGCATCAAGAAGGCCGGCACCGGCAGCGGGATCATCCAGACGATCTTTGCCAGCACGAACACCCTGACGTGGGGAAACAGGAGGATGTAGGCCCCCATCACCCCGGCCACGGCGCCGGAGGCCCCGATCAGCGGCCCATTGCCATCAAGATTGAAGAGGAGATGGGCGAGCGCGGCCAAGATGGCGCAGGCGAAGTAGAAGATCAGGAAACGAAAATGGCCGAGCGCATCCTCGATATTGTCCCCGAATACCCAGAGGAACAGCATGTTTGTAAGAAGATGCAGCCAGTCCGCATGGAGAAACGCATAGGTGACGAGGTTCGCCCAGTCGGGCAGCCAGGCGACCGGCTGCGGATAGAGATCGCGCACCACGATCGGGATCATGCCGAAATTGATCGTTGCCTGATCGAAGGCCGATGGCGGCAGCATGGCCTGGACGAGATAGACCAGCACCGTAACGGCGATCAGCCCGTAAGTGACATAGGGAAAATCGACATGGCGGTGCGGGTTGAAGTCATGCAGCAGCAAAAACATAGCGGCCCTTCCTGAAGCGGGCGGCCGACGACTGTTCAGCCTTTCCTGACGTCACCATAATTGCCCGGCACCCACAAGACGTCCTTTTCGCCATTGGAATTGGCGACGCGTCCCAGCACGAACAGAAGATCCGACAGTCGGTTGAGATAGCGCAGCGCTTCCGGGCTTGTCTCCGGCTCAATCTCGACCAGTGCAGACACCAGCCGCTCGGCCCGCCGCGTGACCGTGCGGGCAATATGCAGCGCCCCCGACAGCGGCGTGCCACCGGGCAAGATGAAGCTCGTCAGTGGCCTGAGGTCGGAGTTGAAATGGTCGATCTGCTTTTCAAGCCAGTCGGTCTGCACCGCCCGCACCCGCAGCGATGGGTATTCGGCGTCGGCATCATCTGCCCCGGGCGTCGCCAGATCTGAACCAACATCGAAGAGATCGTTCTGCACCCGCGACAGCACGTTGTCGACCTTGGGCATGGTGGTGCTCGTCAGCCGGGCATGGCCGATGAAGGCATTGGCTTCTTCCACCGTGCCATAGGCCTCGATGCGCAGATCGTGCTTGGTGCGTCGCGGTCCACGCACAAGCCCGGTCGTGCCGTCATCCCCGGTCCGCGTATAGATCTTGTTGATTTTGACCATGCTGCACCAGTGCCTTGGCGTCCGTGTTCCTGGTAGGCGGCTTAGCTGCCGCCGCCATTGCTGCCAAAAAAGAAGAGGGCCGCCATCAGCAGCACGAGGGCAACGCCCTGGCCCATGACACGCAGGCGCATCAGCTTCTGGCTGGTATTGCCTGGCCCACCCTTGACCATGTTCCATAGTCCCATGCCGAGCACGACGACCACGAAGATAAGGGCAAGGGCAATGGCGATGTTGAGAAATGTTTGCATAGCGCCTATCGGCTCCCCGAGGAGGATGAACTGTCCCTGATATAGTCGCCCAATCCCTCCGCGACAGCATCATAGATGACACGAATCCGGTGCGAGGTGAACAACTCCCTGTGCGTGGTCAGCCACAGCGGCAGGGCCGGCACCTTGATATCGATCGGCAGGGCGACGAGCCCCGGCGTGGCATTTGCCAGGTTTTGCTGGCCAAAACCGATACCAAGCCCGGCCTTCACCAGTTCCCAGAGATGGGTCTGGTCATCCGAGCGCAGCGGGAAATTGTCGCGGCTAATGGCATGCCCCAGTTTTCGCACATGGTCGATAATGGCGTCCGAGCGATCAAGCCCGATGAGTTCATGGGAGAGCAATTCGTCGAGCGTAGTCGGCCGGCCGCGGCGGGCGAGATAGCGTTCATGCGCTACCGGCACGATGGCGATATCGCCCAGATGCCGCGTCACAAGCTCGAGCTGCGTCGGACGGAACATGCGCAGCGCAATATCGGCCTCGCGCATCAGGAGATTCTCGGCCGAATCGGAGGGGACAATCTCGAGCGCTATGGCCGGATGACGCTCCCGCACCCGCGCCAGAATGGCGGGGAGCACATAGTTTGAAATGATGGTGCTGGCCGTGATCCGCACCGTGCCGCCCGCCTGGCTCTGCGCCCCCTGCGCCAGAATTGCGGCCTGGGCCAGCGAAGCCTGCGCCTGTTTGACCGGCTCATAAAGCCTGAGCGCATCCGTATTCGGCTTGAGCCCGCTCAATGTGCGTTCGAAGAGCGACAGACCAAGCTGGGCTTCCAGCATTTCCACATGTCGCCCGATTGTCGGCTGACTGATCCCCAGCGCCCGCCCGGCACCGGACAGCGACCCATGCTCGACCACCGCCGCAAATGTCCGCCACAGGCTCCAATCTGCTACGCCATTCATTTTTGAATATCTGACCTCGATATTCTGCCATTCGCCATGCGCCAGTGTATCGCCCATTTTGTTGCTCAGCAAACAGGGAGCGACACACCATGTCTCACGCAATCATCTGGCAGCGCATTGAGGGCGGGCTGGTCTTTCTTTCGGCCCTGACCCTCGTCTTTGACCATCTCGAGCCGGGCCTCGCCTGGTGGGCCATGCTGCTCGTCTTCTTTGGCCCCGACCTCGGATTTCTAGGCTATCTCCTGGGCGCAAGGATCGGTGCGCAGATCTACAATCTGCTCCACCTCTACGGCACGGGCGCCCTGATCCTGGCGATCGGCCTCGTCGCGGGCCTGCCTGGCCTGGCGGGCATCGGCGCGCTGCTTATGGCTCATGTCGGCTTTGACCGCATGCTCGGCTATGGGCTGAAATCGCCGGAGGGCTTTTCCTTCACCCATCTCGGCCGCATCGGCCGCGACAAAGACACGGCAATGACGGCCTAGCCTTCGATCCCCTTGCGGGCGAGCGGGACCACTTCCACCGGCCGCCCCTCAAGCGCATCGTCCACCTTGGCCAGGAGATCGGCCAGGGTGAACGGCTTTGTTATGACGTCATAGATCAGCGCATCGAGCCCATGGGCCCGCTCGCGCTGGTCGGCAAAGCCCGTCATCAGCACGATGGTGATATCGGGAAACGCCGCTCCGACATGCAGCGCCAGGGCAATACCGTCCATCACCGGCATCTTGATGTCCGACAGCAACAGATCGAAGCGCCCGTTTTCCGCATCGGCGGTTTCGGCGGCAAGGCCACCGTCTTCTTCGGCCACGACCTCATGACCCTTCATGGTCAGCGCAGTGACCACGAAGGCGCGGACCGAGGGATCGTCTTCGGCAACAAGAATGCGGGCCATGGGGTCTCCTGAAAAAACAGCGCGCAGGCAAGCGCCTGCAGAAAAATCGATCAAATGCGCCCCGCTCTAGGGCAGGGTTCAGCGCCCCAACGGGTGCGCCTGCGTGGGCTCCCTGTCCCCCGCACTCGGCGCCATACGGTCATTGGTAAAGCTCAGCCGCACCCGCACGGCTTCGCTGGGCGGCAGCGACAGCCTTGTATCGAACGTCGCCCGCTCCCCGACCATCAGGTCACGCACGCGCGGCGACACGATCCATTCGTAGACGGTGCGATCCTGCGCATCCAGCAGACTGACCAGCACGGGCGGCACTGTCACCGGCTCATCCATCAGCCCGACGATCTGGGCGGAAACGGCGAGCGCATCCTTGCCCTCGGTCACTGAGCGGGTGGATTGCAGCTCGGCAAGGTCCAGCCCCACCACATTCACCCCCAGCCCAACAGCCGAATAGACGCCCGCAAGGGATGGATACCGCTCGACGATCGGCACTCGTGCAAAATAGCCGAGCCCCACGATCCCCGCCAGCATCATCACGGCCGTGATCCGTGCCGTCCGGCGCATGCGCGCCATCGGCAGGCTCGAGAACATCGCCGTCTGCCGCCGCGAAAATGCCTGCTGGCGCTTGCGCAACTCGGCCGCGTCGGTGGTCTTCTTTGTCTTTTCCCGCTCGGGGGGCTTCTCGGCCGCGCGACGCGCCCGGCGTTCCTCGGCTTCGCGTTCGGCCGCGGCGCGCTGCTCTGCCTGCAGCACTTCATCGAGTGCGTCTTCGGCGATCTCGTCGAACAGCAAGTCTGATTCGGTGTCGAGGCTGGAAATCGGGGCAGGCGGTCTCTGCTGCCAGGATTGCTGGCAGCTGGCGCACTGCACCTTGCGGCCCGCCGAGCCGATGGCTTCGTAGGTCACCTGATATTTGGTCTGGCAATTTGGGCAGGTGATAATCATCGGAGCGGTGAAACGGGTCCCTTGAATTGGTCCCAACCCTATCCCCGCGCCGGTTAATACTCCTCAAACCGCACCCACCATCACAATTGTGCCGCTTTCCCCCGTCCAAAGCGGCGGGCCAATGCCACGATGGCGGCTCGGCGCTGCTATGATGAGCGCCACCTGATTCGCGCATGGCGCCAACACCACCGGACGAGCTGGGGAGCACACCTTCTTGATCGAATTTTCCGACGTGGGCCTGCGTTACGGCAATGGCCCGGAAATCCTGAGGGACCTGTCCTTTTCCATCGAGCCTGGCTCGTTCCATTTCCTGACCGGCCCGTCCGGCTCGGGCAAGACCAGCCTGCTGCGCCTGCTGCTGCTGTCGCTAAAACCCAGCCGCGGCAAGGTCACCATGTTCGGCGAGGATGTCGGCCAGCTCACCCACGACCAGCTTTTGCAGATGCGCCGTCACATCGGCATCGTCTTCCAGGAATTCCGCCTGCTCGACCATCTGACGACATTCGAAAACGTGGCCCTGCCCTTGCGCGTGCTCGGACAACCCGAGAGCGAATATCGGCCAAACGTCACCGAGCTGCTCGAATGGGTCGGTCTCGGCGAGCGCATGCACGCCCTGCCCACCGTCCTCTCCGGCGGTGAAAAGCAGCGCGCGGCGATCGCCCGTGCCGTCATCGCCCGCCCCAAAATCCTTCTCGCCGACGAGCCCACGGGCAATGTCGACCCCGATCTTTCGAGCCGGCTGGTCCATCTCTTTGCCGAGCTCAACCGCACCCTGGGCATGACCATCATCCTGGCGACCCACGAACTGCCCCTGCTCGATCGCTTCTCCTATCCGCGCATGGTGCTCAACAAGGGGGAGTTGACCATCCATGACTAAAACCCTGCTGTCGCGCCTGCCCGATCTTCTCCGCCTGCCCCACTGGCTGCCATTGCCGCGTCGCGGCGGCAGCGCGCCCATCGTGCCTGAGAAAAGCGTCGCCGGGCGCACCCTGCTCCTTCTCATCACCATCATGAGCTTCCTCTCGGCGGTGACGCTGGGCGGCGTGGTGCTGGTGCAGAAATCGGCCATCGCCTGGTCCGCCGACGTCGGTCGCGAACTGACGATCCAGATCCGGCCCGTCGAGGGCGAGGTGATGGACAGCAGCCTGCGCACCGCGGTCTCCCTGGCCCAGGCTACTCCCGGCGTCTCAGGCGCGCGCGCCCTCACCGTCGAGGAAAGTCAGGCCCTGCTGCAACCTTGGCTCGGCGCCGGTCTTGATCTGTCAGTTATCGCCATCCCCCGCCTTGTCGTGGTTCAGCTCGCCGATCCGGTCGATGCCGACATCGCCTCGCTCGAGCGCAATCTCGGCGCCATCAAGGGGGCAAGCCTTGATACCCACGCCGCCTGGCGGCAACAGCTCAACACCATGGCCGGCACCGTCGTCGTTTCAGGCCTCTTGGTGCTCGGGCTGATCGGCGTCGCCACCGTTCTCGCCATCGTCTTTGCCACCCGCGGGGCCATGGCCTCCAACCGGGAAATCGTCGACGTGCTCCACTTCATCGGGGCATCCAACAAATTCATTGCCGGCGAATTCCAGGGCCGGTTTCTCTCCATTGGCCTGCAGGGCGGGCTTTTGGGAGCGGTCCTCGCGGCGTTGTTCTTTGCCGCCATCGGTGCCGCCGCCGGCAGCGTCCTGCCCCATGAGGCGACCACTCAGATGGGCGTGCTCTTTGGCGATTTCGTGCTCGGCGGCGATGGCATGCTGTTCGTCGCGCTCGTCGTGCCCGTGATCGCCATACTTACCGCCGTGACCTCTCGCGTCACTGTCCGTCGTTATCTCAGCGAAGCATCCTGAGCGCCCTCTCCTCTCGCCAAGCCGAAAACTGGGCGCTATGAAGAGCGGCGCCCTGGAGGGCCCGGAGGATCTATGACCATCAAGACCGCCATCCAGGCGATACGAACTGCCGTCTTCTACTTTCTCTTCATCGGCCAGACGGCAATCATCGCCATCACTATCGGCATTATCGGTCTGATTGCCGGCCGCACCCGGTTCAGCTGGGCACTGGCGCGATACTGGTGCGCATCCAACCTCGTCTTCCTGCGCGGCATCGCCGGGCTCGGCACTGAGGTGGTCGGTACCGAGAATATTCCCGAGGGCGGCTGCATCATCGCCTCAAAGCACCAGTCTGACTGGGATGTGTTCGCGATCTTTCCGCACACGGTGCGCCCCGCCTATATCGTCAAGCAGGAGCTGATGAACATCCCGTTCTTCGGCTGGGCGGCCCGCTCGCTCGACTGCATCGCCGTCGACCGCAAGAAGGGCGCCGAGGCCATTCCCCTGATGATGGCCCAGGCGCACGACGCAATTGATCGCGGTTGCCGCATCGTCATTTTTCCCGAGGGCACCCGCAAGGCCCCGCTCGCCCCGGCCGACTATCGCCAGGGCATCGTCCGGCTCTATCGCGAGCTGAACGTCCCGGTCGTTCCCGTGGCGCTCAACTCTGGCCTCTTCTGGGGACGCAATTCAGCGGTGATCTGGCCCGGCAGCGCCAAGGCGCGCTTTCTCCCGCCGATCCAGCCCGGCCTTGCTCCCGACGTATTTCTTGCCCAATTGCGCGAGGCCATCGAGGCCAACACTGACGATTTAATGCTCGAAGCTGTGGAACAAGGCCTCGATCGCCCCGTTGATCCAGCCTTGGCAGAGCGCATTCAGGCGCTCAAGGACCGCAAGAACACTACATATTGACTAAAATTTTATCAGACACCATACATATAGGTGCGGTACCCAGTATGTATTGACTGATTCGCCTTTATGTTCCACTTTTGTTCCGCTACCTGCGAAGGGGAACATTTCGATGCCCGATAGCGACGCCATTCTCGCCGACCGCGCCACAAGCTGGCAGGGCGTTTCTGGCCGCCTGTACGGCATCGTGCTGGAATGCGTCGACGGCTTCACGCTGCGCGAGAATCATCTCTACATCATCGCTGGCGCCAAATCGGTGCTCTGGGTCGGCTCAACGGCTGAACTGGTTGCAGATCCGCTGAGCCGGACGCGTTTCCGCCAGGCCCTCAGCGCGACCGAGAGCATCATCCGCCTCATGGCTCCCACCGAAGAAGCCGATCGGCTTTCGACCATTGTTGATCTCGAAGGTGGCGCGCCCGCGCCTACCACGACCGCCGCGGCGGCACCGAGCTCTTCGGCTCAGGCTGCCTGACCCGAAGCGGCCCGGTCCTCGAGACGGCTCACCAACTGGTCGAGCATTCGGTCGCGGATGCCCAATTGCCGCAAATGGTCGACCGTGTTGAGCACATAGTCGACATTGCGCCCTGAAATCCCCACCCCCGCCAGCACCATTTCGGCCTGCTGCTCCAGCGTCAGCCCACCGGCATATTGCTCGTGCCGCTCATCGACGAGGAACGCCAGCGCCGACACGCGCCGGCCGTCATCGAGCTGCACCGGACGCATCACGTCGCGATAGACCGAGGTCACCTGTTCGCGCTCCTCGAGATAGGCCCGCACCTCCGGCCAATCCTTCGGCGTCACCTCGAACACCATGCCCCGGCACGAGCCGCCACGGCTCAGCCCGAACACCAGCCCCGGGCGTTCCACCGTGCCGCGATGATGGTGGGAGATGATCGACAGCGAGCGATGCGCGCCGCGGAGCAGTCCCAATTGCGCGCTCTGATGCGCAAAGCCGGGATTCCAGATCAGCGATCCGTATCCAAACACCCAATGAGACTGGTTTTCGCCTGTATTCTGCATCACAAATCCATGCCAGCGGGCCTCTCGCCCAACATATGCCTGCCAGTTTGCGCCCGAAGGAATGCGTCAAGCAATCCGCTTTTGCCCCGCCGTCGGCGAAGATAGAAGAGAACGATGAAGAAGCGAATCATAATCCTGGGCTCTATCGTCCTCCTCGTGTGTCTCGCCTGGACGGCCGGCTGGTATTTCATCACCAGCCAGATCCGACAGCAGGTCGAGGCGCTGGCCTTCGCCGATGGCGAAACCGCCCCCCAGCTCACCTGCGCCACCCTCGGCATCGGCGGCTATCCGTTCAATATCGACATCAGTTGCACCGATACGGTCATTGTCTCGGGCGATGTTCTGGTCGAATTCCCCGAAGTGCGCGCCAGCGCCATCGTCTATCGGCCCACCCATTTGCTGGCCTCGGCCCGCGGTGCCGCCGAAATCTCGGATGCCTTCACCGGTCAGCGCTCCGCCGTGTCCTGGGATGGTCTCGAGGCCAGCCTGCGGCTCGACAACTGGCGCATTGCCCGCCTCTCCCTCATCGGCACCAATGTCAGCTGGAACGACCTGCTGTTCGGCGACGCCATGATTGCCCGCGCCAATAATGTCGAAATGCACCTGCTCGACATTCCCGAGCGCCATGACGCCACCCAGGGCCTTGCCGACCTCGCGCTCTTTGCCCGTGCCACGGGCCTTGATTACCCCGGCGCGGCCGTTACCGCCGCCGATATCGAGCTCGAAAGCGAGATCACCCGCCTGCCCGACGATCTGCGCGAGATCGACACCGCTGGCCTCATCCCGGCCTGGCAGCGCGCCGGCGGCAGGATCGATACCATCGCCCTGCGCTCCAAGGACGCAGGCTCGGACCTTGAAGCCACCGGCAATCTCGTCCTGGACGAGGCGGGCCTCCTCAATGGCCAGATCGACATCACCTCCCAGGGCGTGGCTGAACGCATCGGCGCCATGATCGAAGAGCCCCTGCGCACCCTCGTGCTCGGCGTCCCTGGCGCCGATGGCCGCCACCTCAATCAGGTCAATTTCCGAGCCGGCACCGTCTCTTCTGGCCTCGTGCCCCTCGGCGTCATCCCGCCATTGTTCTGATCCCCGGCTGGCCGCGTCGAGCGGCCGGCCACACCCGCCGGTCGCCTTCCCGGGCCTTTCGGCGGTCGCGGCGGGGAGGCCAGGCACCGCACGCCAGCGCCACATCGCACCAAAGTTCGAAAAATGCCGCGCTGACTCGTGTTGCCAAAGCCCGGCAAGTAATTTATAGACCGCGCCAATCCCCCATCAGAGACGAGCTCTCTGAGCCGTCTCGCGGCGGCAGAAAATATTTGAATTCGGAAGGACCGGACCATGGCAGTTCCAAAACGCAAGACCTCGCCGATGAAGCGCGGCTTCCGTCGCTCGGCTGACGCACTCGCGAACCCCACATATGTGGAAGACAAGGATTCGGGCGAACTGCGCCGTCCGCACCACGTCGATCTCAAGACCGGCATGTATCGCGGCCGTCAGATTCTTGCCGTCAAGAAGTAAACCCAAGGGCTTGCGGCGCTGATGCGCTCACTTTGAAGATTTCGCGGCCGATCCTTGCAAAAGGGTCGGCCGTTTCTTTTTCCTTTCCGCCACAAAAACCGGCAGCAGCTTTGGAGAGCCAGGCATGACCACGCGCGTTGAATCGGACACCATGGGCACCATCAATGTGCCGACCGACAAATATTACGGCGCGCAGACGGCCCGAAGCCTGATGAATTTCGACATCGGCGGGGAAAAGATGCCCACCGAGATCGTTCGCGCCTTCGGCATTCTCAAGAAGGCCGCCGCCCTGGCCAATACCAAGCTCGGCCTCATGGACGAAGCCACGCGCGACCTCATCGTCGCTGCCGCGGACGAAGTGATTTCCGGCAAGCTTGCCGATCATTTCCCGCTCGTGGTCTGGCAGACCGGCTCGGGCACCCAGTCGAACATGAACGTCAACGAGGTCATTTCCAACCGCGCCATTGAAATGGCCGGCGGCACCATGGGTTCGAAAAAGCCCGTGCACCCCAATGACCACGTCAACATGAGCCAGTCCTCCAACGACACCTACCCGACCGCCATGCACATCGCGGCCGTGGAAGCCGTGGAAAACTATCTCTATGAACGCGTCGCGCTGCTGCGCAACACACTGGCGGCCAAGTCCGAAGAGTTCATGGATGTGGTCAAGATCGGCCGCACCCATCTCCAGGACGCGACCCCGCTGACCCTCGGCCAGGAGATCTCCGGCTGGGTGGCCCAGATCGACTACGCCATGGCCGCCATCAAGGCCACCATGCCCCAGCTCAAGGAACTGGCGTTGGGCGGCACTGCCGTCGGCACCGGCCTCAATGCCCACCCCGACTATGCTGTGGCCGTCGCCAAGGAAATCGCCGAGCTCACGGGCCATGACTTCGTCACCGGCCCCAACAAGTTCGCCCTGCTCGCCGGCCACGACGCCTTTGTCGGCACCTCGGGCGCGCTCAAGCAACTCGCCGTCGCCTTCATGAAGATCGCCAATGACGTGCGCTGGCTCGCCTCCGGCCCGCGTTCGGGCCTGGGTGAAATCACCATTCCGGAAAACGAGCCCGGCTCCTCGATCATGCCCGGCAAGGTCAATCCGACCCAGTCCGAAGCCATGACCATGGTGGTCGCCCAGGTTATGGGCAATGACGCTGCCATCGGCTTTGCCGCCAGCCAGGGCAATTTCGAGCTCAACGTCTTCAAGCCCGTCATCGCCTACAACTTCCTGCAGTCCGTGCGCCTGCTCGCCGACGCCGCAAAGTCCTTCAACGACAATTGCGCCATCGGCATCGAGCCCGACCACAAGCGTATCAAGCAGCTGGTCGACCAGTCGCTGATGCTGGTCACCGCGCTCAACCGCAAGATCGGCTACGACAACGCCGCCAAGATCGCCAAGACCGCCCACAAGAACGGCTCGACCCTGCGCGAGACGGCAATCGAACTGGGCCTGCTCACCGGCGAAGAATTCGACGCCGAGGTCAAGCCTGAGCAGATGGTCGGCCCGCTCACCCTCAAGAAGTGATGTTTTGAGTTTTTGATTTCCCGGAGCGCGCCCTGAGCGCGCTCCGACTACCTGAAGGCAAGGCCCATCGCCAACGCGATAGGTCCCCAGCCACCAGCCTGGTCCCTCCCCCTAGCAGAGGGAGGCTAGGAGGGGGTACCCCCCCCAAAAAAAACCTACCTTACCCTCGACGCGCCGCCTCTATCGCCGCCACGTCGATCTTCTTCATGCTCATCATCGCCTCAAAGGCCCGCTGGGCCTCCGCGCCCCCGGCCGCCATGGCCTCGTTCAGAACGCGCGGCGTGATCTGCCAGGATATCCCCCATTTGTCCTTGCACCAGCCGCACATGCTCTCCTCCCCGCCATTGCCGACGATGGCGTTCCAGTAGCGGTCGGTTTCCGCCTGGTCCTCTGTCGTGACCTGCATGGAAAACGCCTCCGTGTGCTTGAAGGCCGGGCCGCCATTGAGCCCGATGCAGGGAATGCCCATCACCGTAAATTCGACGGTGAGCACTTCCCCTTGCTTGCCGGAGGGATTGTCGCTCGGCGCCCGGCTGACGGCCCCGACGGAAGTGTCGGGAAAGGTTTCGGCGTAAAAGCGCGCAGCTTCCTCGGCGCCCTTGTCATACCAGATACAGACGATGTTCTTTGCCATTTGCATGGGCCGTCTCCTCATCGCCCGGTCAGGACACGGCCGGGCGTTCCGTCCTCACGACGAAGCACTCGAACGCAGTTCGACACGCATCAGCGCGCGTCGGCCCCCGTCTCTGTCGCGCCCTCTTCATCCTCCAGCGTCTTCTTCTTGAGCGCCCCGATGACCGAGAGCGTGATCAACACCAGGACGCAGGCCATCGCGGCGAGCCCGATCTTGCCAATGCCGCAGGCCAGGCCGATGGCGCCCGCCATCCACATCCCGGCCCCGGTGGTCAGCCCCATCACCTTGCCACCCGACACCATGATCGAGCCGGCAGCCAGGAAGGCCACACCCGAGGTCACTGAACTGATGAGGCGCAGCGGGTCGGCAGAGTGCTCGCCCTCGATATCGGCCGAAAACTCGATGATCTCGAAGGCGAGCAGGGCAAACAGGCACGCTCCCATCGAAATCAGGATATGGGTGCGCAGGCCCGCGCTGCGGGAGTTCACCTCCCGCTCGAACCCGATCAGACCGCCCAGTACCACTGCCACAATCAAGCGCGCGGCCGCGACCAGCGGCGGCGTGGCTTCGAACGACGTCGCCACGTCGTTCCATATGTCCAGGAATGGGTTCATCTCTATCTCGCCCTGTTCACGACTGCATCGGTAACACCAGCGTGAAGGGGAAGTTCCCATTAACTCGGTTAGTGTTTTTGGCCGATTACGCCGATCCTGTGACGATCATGGAACGACCTGTGGCCTTCCGCGCCCATTCGCGCGACAATGGCGACAGTGATTTGACGAAGACGATTTCAGCCTGACTATTTTTAGAACCATGTCCGCCGAGCAGCCTCCAGACCAGCAAGACGTCGAACGCGCGCTCGGCCAGAAGGGGCTACGCCTGAGGTTTCCGCGTGCTCTGGAAGCGGCCTATCTGCGCACCTACCTCGATCAGCGCGCCCCCATGGTGCCGATCTGGGCGACCGTGGGCACGATGTTCTACTGCCTCGCCTATCTCGGCGATCAGACCATGATGGCCGCCAATGCCGAGCTGCTGTTCGTCCTGCGCTTCGGCATATTCCTGCCCTATGGCATCGCCGTCATCATCCTGATGCGCCTCTTTCCCAGCGCTTTGCTCTACGAGGGGCTGTCGGTTGGCGTCGGCCTGCTGGGTGCCATCCTGCCCATGGGCGTGCTGGCAGTTACCCAGAGCGACTATGCCTATGCCTATCAGACCGGCACAGTCAGCACGCTGTTGTTCATGGTCGTGCTGCTACGGCCGCGTTTCTACGCCGTGCTCACAGGCTGCATAGGCATTCTGGCCATTCAGCTCGTCACCACCGCACTCAATGGAAGTTTCGACGATGTCACCTATAGTGGCATAATCACCTTCTACGTCACCTTCACCGCCTTCCTCGTGCTGGCGGCGTTTGCCATGGAGCGCGCTGCCCGGCGCAATTTCCTGCAGCACCTGCAGAACGGCATGCTGGCGGCGCAGCTGCGCCACCAGAGTGAGCATGACGACCTCACCGGCCTCAACAACCGGCGCGCCCTGTCCCTCCGCCTCGACCAGTTGTGGACCCGACCCACCGGCGCTGGCCGCCTCGCGGCGATTATGCTCGATATCGATCACTTCAAGCTCTACAACGACACCCATGGTCACATCGCCGGCGACCAGTGCCTACGCCGCGTCAGCCAGATCGTGCGCGATGTCATTGGCACCAGCGGCGAAGCCTTCCGCTATGGCGGCGAGGAAATCCTGGTGTTGCTTCCCGATGCCTCCATTGCCCAGGTGGTCAGCCTCGCCGAAGACATTCGCCTCGCCATTCGCGATGCTGCCATACCGCATCGGCACAGCAGCGACCCCAGCGGGGTCATCACTGCCAGTCTGGGCGCTGCCGAGATAGACACTCGCACCGCTCCTGCATCGACGCTGCTGTCCGTCGCCGACGACGCCCTCTATCAGGCCAAGCGCCTCGGCCGAAACCGCGTGTTTCCGCCCCAGCCCTCTCGCGAAAACGCCGATATCACCGCCTCCCTGCCCGCCTGAGAAATCGCGGCATATCGGCCGAAGCACTGAGGGCCGCAAGCGCCGCACCAGGCCCGCCAGCCCTCTCGACCTGCCCTGACCTAGTCTGTCATCATCGGACACGGCACGCCGCGTCGGGCGGCCGACGATGCAAAGGGGCTTGCACAGTGAAACCTGCCAAGATTGCTTATTGGGTCAGCACGACCCTCCTCTGCCTGATCTACGCTTCGGGCGCAGTCATGTATCTCTTCCAGCGGCCCACGATCGAAGAGGGGTTTGCCGCCTTCGGCTATCCGGCCTATCTGGTCTCGCTGCTGATTGTCGCAAAAATTGCCGCGCCGCTCGCCATCCTGAGCCGTGTCTCGGTGGGCCTCAGCGACCTGGCCTACGCCGGTATCCTCTTCCACCTGCTGCTCGCTGCATCCGCCCATATCAACGTTGGCGATGGCGGCTATTTCCCCGCCCTCTTGGGCCTCGTGCTCGCCGCGGTTTCGTTTCTCACCCAGAACGCCGCCCGCAGGAAACCCTCACCCAATGTGCCGCGCGCGCTCTCGTTCTCTCCGGAAGGCTGACTTACTTTCGCACAGGAGGAGAATGTCACGGGCGGCGCAAACCGCCCGAGGCTCCCCTTCCGCCCGCCAAGTTCCTCTGGCAAGGTGCGTCTCCTATCGGAGAGCCTTCCCATGACTGAGACCGTCATCCTGCCCAGCCGCCCAGCAACCCGCCGCAGCAGCAATTTTGTTGTGCCGCTGCTGGTCATCCCTCTGGTGCTCTACAACCTGATTGTCTTCCTGTTCTTCGGCGGCAATCCGGCCAACTGGATTTTTGGTCTCTTCTCCCTGCCCATGCCCTCGGGCATGCCATGGGCGATTACGGCAGGCGACCTGCTGCTCGTTCTCGGCATCGTACTGCTGTTCTTTGAAGTGCTGAAGTCGACCGGAACGGCGCGCAACTCCATCATCGAGCACATGCTCTCAATGGTGGTTTTTGTCGTCTTCCTCGTGGAGTTCCTGCTCGTCGGTGCCGCCTCGAGCTCGGTGTTCTTCCTGCTCATGGTGATGAGCCTGATCGATGTGGTCGCCGGTTTCACCGTCTCGATCACCAGCGCCAGCCGCGACGTTTCGATGAACTGAGCGCAGCAGGCAGAAAAAAGGCGCGGTTCCCGAACCGCGCCTGCCTCAGGCCATGACCATCTTTCGAAAACCCTGCGGCATGCGCCGCTGGGTGATTCGCCCGCCCTGGGCATAGGCGCCCAACGCCCGATCAAGACTCGCCGTGCGCCGCTCGCGCTGCGGCGGCAGGCGATCCCGCTCAGCCAGCAACTGGCTCACAAATGCGGCACTCGGCGCCGAACGCGCGAGCGACGGCCGCTCCAGCGTGATGGTGAGCGGCACGGGCATTCCTGGACGATCTGTTTCGTAGTCGGGCATTCTGGGCTCGCCTGTCCTGTTTTGGCTCGACCGTCCCGCTTTGGAACATTCGAGCCATCCCTTTGCCCCATAAGGAGCAAGGCGCGTGCCAGATGTTAACAGTCTGTTAACGAATTGCGACCCAAAAGTTACAGCTCCGGCACCCTGCAAGGCCCAATGCGGACCTTGCAATTTTGGTTGCCTGCAATTTTATTGATTCGCCTTGGGCCTCAGAAGTTGTCCTTGCCCTTTCGGATAGCGCCAAACACCTCGCCCGCATCTTTTCCTTCGAGCCCATAGACCTTTGCCAGCTCCGGCGCATCGGCCCGCAGGAACGGGTTGGCCTTCTTGTCCTCGCCAAGGTTGAACGGAATGGTCGGCTTTCCGTCAGCGCGCAGGGCCATCACCTCGGCCGCACGCACCTTCAGCGCTTCATTGTCCGGGTCGATGCTCAGAGCAAATTTCGCATTGGATTCAGTGTATTCGTGCCCGCAATAGACCAGAGTATCGTCCGGAAGCTCCCGCAGGCGACGCACGCCTTCCCACATCGGACCCGGCGTCCCCTCGAACATGCGTCCCACGCCCAGCGAGAACAGCGCATCGGCCGAGAAAAGGTGCTTTCCATCGGCTTCGTGGAAGACGATATGGCCCAGCGTATGGCCCGGCGCCGCCATCACGGCAAAATTCGTCTCGCCCAGCTCGACGACATCGCCATCACCCACCAGCTCATCGAGCCCTTCAATTTTATCGGCCTCGTCACGCGGCCCGACGACCCGGGCACCAAACGCCGCCTTCAATTCGGCAATCGCTTCAACATGATCGATATGGTGGTGAGTGATCAGGATATCGGTGAGCGTCCAACCCCGGCGCTGCAGGGCGTTGCGGATAGCTGCTGCCTCGGGTGCGTCGATCGCGGCGGTCCGGCCGCTGGCCTCGTCATGCACCAGATACCCATAATTATCGCTGCGGGCGGGAAACACATCCACGATCGATGCCATAACGAAAACTCCTGTCTTTCTAACTTGTTCGGCGAATTGGCCCGAAGCTAGGCAACGGCCTCGCCGATGACAACCACCCATTGGACAAGCCCGCCAGGCTTTGGCTAGATTGCTGCCATGACCAGCGATGTCTCGCGCCTGATTGCATTTTACCGATCACCCCTGGGCCGGATCTCCCGGACACTCGTGCGCGAGAACGTCATCGCTCTGGCCGGCGATCTCGGCGGAAAACGCGTCATGGGCCTTGGTTTTGCAACGCCATATATGCGCTTTGCGCTCGAGCGGGCAGAACGCGTGCTGGCCTTCATGCCGGCGCGTCAGGGCGCCTCGGCCTGGCCGCGCGAAGGCCCCTCGCACACCGTGCTCTGCGATCCGCTGGAAATGCCGCTGACCGATTCGGCGGTGGATCTGACCATCGCCGTCCACGCCCTCGAGCACGTCGCCGACGCCGAAGAGCTGATGCGTGAGCTCTGGCGCATCACCGCGCCCAATGGTCATCTGCTGCTTGTCGTGCCCCGTCGGCGGGGCATCTGGGCCCAGCGGGACGACAATCCCTTCGGCCAGGGCAATCCCTATTCCGCGGGACAGCTCGAAAAGCTCCTCCGCGATCACAGTTTCGTGCCTGAAGCCTGGCGGGACGCTCTCTTCGTGCCGCCCGTGCGGATGTCTCTGGTCCTGCGCTCGACGCGTCTCTTCGAACGAATGGGTCGTTTGTTCGGCCCGGCGATGAGCGGCGTCATCTGTGTACGGGCCCGCAAGGAGGCCTTCCCCGCTATCCCGCGCCGAAAAAGAGCGGAGCGGTTTGTGCGGCTGCCAGGACTGGCGACTGCACCGGCCCACCGGACGGGATTAGCTCCCGTCGACAGCCCCCTGCCGCACCGATGACCGGGCATTGTCGATCATGGTCGTGAGCGTATGGTGCAGCTCATTGACCTGCTGGTCACTCAGGCCAGCGTAGAAGACATCGTATAATTTTGCCGCAGCGTCGGGGATAACGTCTTGCAGGGGCGCGATTTCGTTGCGCGCATAGACGCGGCGGAGCCGGCTGTCATCGGGATCATCCCGCCGTTCGATCCAGCCTTTTTCTTCGAGGCGATCGAACATTTTGCCCGCCGCGGCGCGCCCCATCTGCATGATCTCCGCCATCTGGCTCTGCGACGCGCCGGAGTTTTGGCTGATATGCATTATCGCGGTCCATTGCGCTCGGGTAATCCCGTGCTCCGCCACAAGCTGATCGAAATGACTGCTGATCAGTCGCGACACTTCGTGGACGCGATAAAGCGCGTCCGCGCGCACATTCAGCCTCTGCTCGTGCGCATCGGTCTGGGAGGGATTTGCCACTGTCGTCACCTCGCGTTTGTCCCTTCCGTTACACCAATTTTACCCTGCTCCTCAACAGATGGATCAAAGCAAGGTTCCGACACATTCGTATCCTTGCATACAAACCTCGGGTCCGGTATTTACCCGCCCGACTACAACAACGCATGCAGGGAGACTGCTTTGTCGACTAACGAAAAGAGCCGCGTATCTCGTCGCGCATTTATGGCCGCCGCAGGTATGGGCGCCGCCTCCACTGCACTCGGTGCAGTCACGGTTACTGCTGCCAATGCGCAGGAAAACCAGTGGGATGAAGAATTCGACGTCGTTGTCGCCGGTTCCGGTGGCGCGTCCCTGGCCGCGGCCATCGGCGCCCTGCACGGCGGCGCGAGCGTCGTTATCCTGGAAAAGGCAGCTTTCATCGGCGGCACCACCGGCAAGTCCGGCGGCGGCTCCTGGGTGCCGAACAACAAGTGGATGGCCGAATTCGGCCAGACCGACGACAAGGACACCTTCCTGCGCTATGTCGCCAGGGTGTCCTTCCCCGAGCTCTACAATGACAAGAGCCCGACCTTCGGCATGACCGACCATCACTGGGCCCAGCTCAACGCCTTCTGGGAAAACGCCGCACCGGTGTTTGAGAAGCTCGACGAAGTTGGCGCCCTTCCCGCCAAGGTCTTCACCTCCTGGGACGGCAAGCCTGCTCCCGACTACCATGGCCAGATTGCTGAAAACGGTCAGATCCTGGGCCGTCAGCTGGCAGTCAATGTCGATGGCAAGAACGGCAGCGGTGCCGACATGGTCGACTTCATGTCGATCTACGCCGAAGACAATGGCGCGGAAATCCGCACCGAGAACCGTGTGGTCAAAATTGTCCGCAACGAAGAAGGCCGCGTCATCGGCGTGCACGTCGAGACCCCAGAAGGTCTCAAGCGTATCGGCGGCACCAAGGGCGTGATCTTCGGTACCGGCGGCTTCACCCACAACCAGCATATGCGCACCCAGTTCCTGCGCACGCCGGTCCTCGGTGGTTGCGCCGTTCCGACCAACGAAGGCGACCTGATCAACATGTCCGCCGAACTCGGCGTGAAGCTGGGCAACCTCAACGAAGCCTGGAACCAGCAGGTCATTCTGGAACAGGTTCTCGAGTTCTCGAGCGTTCCGAGCGGCGTGTTCTTCCTTGGTGGGGACAGCTCGATTGCCGTCAACAAGTTCGGCAAGCGCATGTACGACGAAAAGTACGTCTACCCGGAGCGCACCCGTTCGCACCAGGTGTACGACCAGTGGACCGGTGACTACCCGAACCTCTACCAGATCTTCATCTTCGACGAAGGTGCCCGTGAGTTCGGCGGTTACGAGATCCCCAAGGTCGGCGCCGACCTGCCAAAGCACGTGATCAAGGGCGATACGCTCGAAGAACTGGCCGCCAATATCCAGGCCCGTTTCGACAGCCTGTCCGAGCGCATCGGTACCTACAAGCTGGACGAGAACTTCCTGCCGAACCTGCAGGAAACCATCACCCGCTACAACGGCTTCGCCGAAACCGGTGTTGATACGGACTTCCGTCGCGGCCAGGCGCCGATCGATGGCTACTTCCACTACATCACCGTCGATAAGGGCAACAAGAACCCCTACATCGGCGCGATCTCGGAAACCGGTCCGTACTACGCGATCCTTCTCGGTGCCGGCACGCTCGACACCAAGGGTGGACCGATGTTCGACACCAATGGTCAGGTTCTCGACGTCAAGGACAGCCCGATCCCCGGCTTCTACGTCGCTGGCAACGCCTCGGCCTCGCCTTCGGGCAAGAGCTACCTCGGCGGTGGCGGCACACTGGGTCTCGGCATCACCTTCGGCTATCTCGCCGGCCAGCACGCCGCTTCCCAGGCCTAAGGCCTGACAAACCCACACTGCAGCGGCTGCGCCCAAAGCGCAGCCGTTCACAGATTTAGGAGTTCCCCATGAAGTCCCTCCGCACTGCCGCAACGGCAATCATCTTCGCTCTCGGCAGCTCCGCAGCGATGGCCAATGCGTGCCTCGACACCTACACCGCCACTGTTGAGCCGATCGTCGCTCGCAAGTGCGCCGCCTGCCACAACGACGCCTCTCCCGGCTCAGGCGTGTCCTTCCAGAAGGGCAGCGGCTACGATTATCTGGTCAATGTCGCCAGCGAAGAACTGCCGGAAATGCCCCGCGTGACCCCGGGTGACTCCAAGCTCAGCTATCTGGCGCACAAGATCCTCAACACCCACGAAGACGTTGGCGGCGTTGGCACCAAGATGCCTCCGAGCGGCAGCCTGCGTGACAAGGAAGTCGAAGCCATTATCAGCTGGATCGACGGCTGCCCGGTGGAAGAGTGACAAGCAACAGCTTCCTTCTGACCCAGCGCAGCGGGCCCGAAGATGCAATGCCCTGGCTGGTCCTTCATGACCGCTGGGGCATGCTCGAGGATGCCATGACGCTCGCCGAGGTCCTTGGCCCGGATGCTCTGACCATTGGCGTGCGTGCGCCACGCGTTCAGAACCAGGGTGGCACAGGCCAGACCAAGGGCTACTTCTGGACCGTCGGGCCGGTTGACGCCCCCGAATTGTCCACGCTCGGCGATGGCCTCTATCAGCTCGAACTCCTGCTCGAAGAAAACCTTGTCCGCTATGGCAGGACCCATCTGGGTCTCCTGGGCAAGGGTCAGGGCGGCGTTATTGCGCTTCTGCTGGCCGCCTATTTTCCGGACAAGGTCAAGCGTGCGGTCATCATTGATGCCACGCTGCCCAAGAACCTTGCGATCATGCCGTTCGAGCCGTCCCTGGCCGGTGTCGAAATTGTTCTGGTCGGGGACCAGACCGAAGAAGACATCGCGGCGCTCACCGCTCTGGGCGCGATAGTCTCGCGCGCTTCCGAGGCGGAACTCCCGTCACTGGCGAACTGATAGTCTTCGCCGTGCTTACTCAAGCCCGTGGCCATGGCAAATGGCCGCGGGCTTTTTGTCTGCCCTCACAGGCGGAGGATGAGAGAGCCTTTGCCTTTGGGGCCCTCTTTGCATATGGTCCGCGCGGCTTTCTCCTGCCTGCGCGAACCGATCATGTCCCATAAAAACTACCCTCAGCCGCAGCCCGGCATTCTCGACATCGCTCCCTATGTTCCGGGGAAATCGGCAGCGCCTGGCACCAAGGCGGTCAAGCTCTCGTCCAATGAGAGCCCGCTGGGCGCCAGCCCCAAGGCGATCGAAGCCTATTCCGGCGTCGGCGCAAATCTCGAGATCTATCCGGACGGTGGCTCCCGCCTCCTGCGCGAAGCGCTGGGCGAGGTGCATGGTCTTGATCCTGCGGCCATTGTCTGCGGCAATGGCTCGGACGATCTGCTGCACCTGCTGGCCCAGTGCTATCTGGGAGAAGGCGATGAAGCGGTGATGAACCGCTATGGCTTTTCGGTTTATCCAATTGTGACACGCGCTGCCGGCGCCACGATCGTGATGGCCGAGGAGAATGATTATACCGCCGATGTCGACGCCCTGCTGGCGGCGGTCACGCCGCGCACCAAGATTGTCTGGCTGGCCAATCCCAACAATCCCACCGGCACCTATATTTCAGACAGCGAAGTGCGCCGCCTTCATGCCGGCCTGCGCCCCGATATCCTGCTGGTCGTCGACAACGCCTACGCCGAATATGTAACGGCTGCCGATTTCAGCATCGGCGCCGAACTCGTGACCTCCGCCAAAAACGTGGTCATGGTCCGCACCTTCTCCAAAGTGGGCCTCGCTGCACTGCGCATTGGCTGGCTCCACGGTCCCGACCACGTCATCGACGCCCTCAACCGCATCCGTGGCCCGTTCAACGTCAATCTGCCGGCCCAGCAGGCCGGTGCTGCCGCGGCCCGCGACAGTGAGTTCAACAGCAAGCTGCGCGAGCACAATGCCCGCTGGCGCGATTTCCTCGTTGCCGAGCTCACGTCCAACCAGATGCGTGTCGTGCCCAGCCAGGCCAACTTCGTCATGGTGCTGTTCGAGACCGAGGCCATGGCCGCCAAGGCGTTCTCGACACTGATGGGGGAGGGCTACATTGCCCGCGAAATCGGCCAGTCCTATGCTATCCCGACGGGCCTGCGCATCTCCATCGGCACCGAGGCAGACATGCGGGCGGTGGCGGCAATCCTCAAGACCATGGTGACCGGCTGATGAGTGCCCATTTTCGCAAGCTCGCCCTCGTTGGCATCGGCCTGATCGGTTCCTCGATCGCGCTGGCTGCTCGCCGGCAGGGGCTGGTCGATACCATCGCAATCGCCACGCGCCGCCAGGAAACGCTCGACGAAGCGCGCGAACTCGGCCTTGGTGACATCTATACGCTCGACGCTGCCGAAGCCGTGCGCGGCGCCGATCTCGTCATCCTCTGCGCGCCGGTGGGCGCCTATGACGGGCTGGCCAAGGCAATTGGTCCTGCGCTCGAACGCGGTGCCATCCTGTCAGATGTGGGCTCGGTCAAGGAGCATGTGGTCAAGGTCGTCGGCCCCCATGTTCCGGGCAATGTCCATTTCATCCCCGGCCACCCTATTGCCGGCACTGAACATTCCGGCCCCTCTGCCGGGTTTCCGGAACTTTTCGCAGGCCGCTGGTGCGTCCTCACGCCGGGCGCGGAAGTCCCCTCGGAAGCGACCGAGAAACTCGTCTCATTCTGGAAAGCCATGGGGTCCATGGTCGAATGCATGGAAGCAGGCCATCACGACATGGTCCTCGCCATCACCAGCCATATTCCTCACCTCGTTGCCTACAATATCGTGGGCACGGTGGCTGACCTCGAGACGGCGACCCAGTCGGAAGTCATCAAGTTCTCGGCGTCCGGGTTCCGCGATTTCACCCGTATTGCGGCTTCTGACCCGGTGATGTGGCGCGACATTTTTCTAACGAACCGCGATGCGGTGCTGGAAATGCTTGGCCGCTTCCTCGAAGATCTCTCCATGCTGCAGCGGGCCGTCCGTGTCGGCGATGGCCCCGCGCTCGAAGACCTCTTCACCCGCACCCGCGCGATCCGCCGCTCGATCATCAACGCCGGACAGGAGACGGCGGCGCCCGACTTCGGCCGCCCGCATGAGCAGCCCCCTGCCCCAGAAACCAAACTGATCCGCGAACACGGCGGCGGCGACGACGCTTAAAGCGACAGCCGTCCGTTTTCCCCGACGCAGGCCGCGCGCTCGCCATATTGGCGGGCCCGCTCTTCCACGATCCCTGCCAGCCGACTGAGGCCGCTGTTCGGCCGCGCCGGATTGCGCAGCAGAGGATTGGGCAGCGTCACCGCCAGAAGCCCTGCCGTGCGCCAATCGAGATTTTGCGGTTCACGCCCGAACGCCCGCTGCGCGCCGGCCTCGATGCCAAACTCGCCGGCAGGACCCCATTCGGCAATATTGAGATAGATCTCCATGATCCGCTTTTTTGGCATGACGAGGTCGATGTAGACCGCCAGCGGAATCTCCAGCAGCTTTCGGAAATGACTGGGATGGTTGGTGAGGAAGAGATTTCGCGCCACCTGCATGGTGATTGTCGAGGCTCCGCGCGCAGGCCGACCGGCTAGCACATTGTCCACTTCGTCCCGCAGCGCCCCCAGATCCACCCCGAGATGCCGGCAGAACTGACCGTCTTCTGAGAGGATGATGGATGCCTTGAGGCGATCCGAGACTTCATCAATGTCGCGCCACTGGCGCACCACCGGACGACCGGTGACATAACGCTCGAGCATCGGCACCGAGACCGGATCGACAAGGAGATAGACCGGCGTCAGTACCAGAGGGATGGCCACCAGCACGGCGATCATCCCGCTCAAGATGCGGATCGCCCGCCATATTCCCCGCTTGCGTCCTCGTGCCATGCAATTCTGATAGCGGCAGAAGCGCCATCGGCCAAGTGCACCCTTGTCGCCCCCGTGCCAATTGGCTAGCAACAAGCCATGTATGATTTTGCCGCTGACAGTGCTGATTGTGCTCGCGCCGTGGAAGCCGGGCTTTCCGAACTCCTGAGCGGACCCGGCTTGTCCGGCCCGGGGCCCGTCGCCGAGCGCCTGGTGGCCGCCATGCGCCACGGCAGCCTCGAGGGTGGCAAGCGGCTGCGCCCGCTGCTCGTCCGCCAGGCGGCTGCCATTCTCTCGGTGCCGCATGACGCAGCGTTGCGCGCCGGGCTCGCCATCGAGATGGTCCATTGCTATTCGCTGATCCATGACGATCTGCCGGCTATGGACGACGACGACATCCGCCGCGGCCGCCCGACCGTTCACAAGGCGTATGACGACGCCACGGCCATTCTTGCTGGCGACGCTCTCCTGACCCAGGCCTTCGCCACTCTCGCCGACCCAGCTACCCACCCGGATCCGGCTGTGCGCATCGCGCTGGTCGCCGAGCTCGCGTCAGGGAGCGGTGCAGGCGGCATGGTCGGTGGCCAGATGCGCGACATCGAGGGCGAACAGGGCGGGTTCTCCGAAGGCGACATCGCCGTCATGCAATCGATGAAGACCGGCGCCCTCATCCGCGCGAGCGTCCGCATGGGTGCCATCCTCGGCGGCGTCGAGCCGCGGCCTCTGTCCGCCCTCACCGCCTATGCCGAGGCCGCCGGGCGCGCCTTCCAGCTGGCAGACGACATTCTCGACGTTACCGCCACCGCAGAAACCATGGGCAAGGCCACCGGCAAGGACGAAGGCAAGGGCAAGCAGACCCTAGTCGCTCAACTCGGCGTCGACGGCGCGCGCCAGCGTCTCGATGCCATCATCAACGAGGCCCTGGGTTACCTCCGCACCTTTGGTCCCAGGGCCGATGGCCTGCGCGCCACCGCCCGCTATTTCGGCACCAGGGAAAAATGAACAAGGCCCGACTGATCAGCATCAATGTCGGGCAGGCCCGGCCGATCCCAGGCCTCAAGGCCAAGACCGGGATCTACAAGGAGCCGGTCACCGGCCCGGTGCCGATCTCGGATCAGGGTATTGTCGGGGACGCCATTCTCGACCGCCGACACCATGGCGGTTCGGACCAGGCAATCTATATCTATTTCCAGGACGATTATGATTTCTGGGCTGGCGAGCTCGGCTATGCCACCCCACCCGGTCTCTTTGGCGAGAACCTGACGATTTCAGGCACCGACAGCGCCAGCACGGCCATCGGGGACCACTTCGAGATCGACGACCTCCTGCTGGAAGTGACGGCCCATCGGACGCCCTGCATGACCTTCGCCCGCAGGATGGACGACAAGTTCTGGGTCAAGCGCTTCCATAAGGCCCGCCGGCCCGGCGCCTATTGCCGCGTGCTGCGACCTGCAAGCATCGAGGCTGGGCGAGAGGTCACCATCATCCCCTATGCCGGAGAGCGGATCAGCGTCGCTGAACTCATGTCCTATGACGGGAGCAAATCCATCCCCGACGACTTCATGCGTCGCGTGGTCAGCACGCCTGTCGATGCCAAGACGCGCTTCGATTACGAAACCAGACTTTCCAGCCTGTTCTGAGATTTTCATGAGCCTTGATTCTGTCCGCGCCGACCTTGCCGTGCGTGCCCCTGACCTCTCTGTCATCACCACCGATGCGTCCACCGCCACCGTCCCGCTGGCGGCAGAAGTCCATGGCGTGGAGCCCGGCCAGATCGCCAAGACCCTTTGCATCCGGGTCAAGGACGAGGAATTCCTGCTGGTGACTCGCGGTGACGCCCGCCTCGACAACCAGAAGTCCAAGAGCGCCTTTGGCGGCCGCCCCCGCATGCTCGGCGCCGAGGATGTATTGCGCCTTACCAGCCATGAAGTTGGCGGTGTCTGCCCATTTGGCCTGCCCGCTCCGCTGCCGATCTTTCTGGATAGCTCGCTCAAGATCTACGACATCGTCATCCCTGCCGGCGGCGACACGCATGCGTCGGTAAAACTGAGCGTCGAGCGGCTTGGCGAGCTGTGCGGCAACAAATGGGTGGATGCTTGCCAGCTGCCCGAGTGAGCCTCTCACCGGAAGAGTTTATACGCCAGCGCCTGACGCTGGCGCCCCTGCCCTTTCGTCCCGATATTCTGCTCCATCGCGCGACGCCCCAGAGCCGGTTGACCGAATGGCTCGCCGAGCAGGATCGCGCCGATACCGCCCCCTATTGGGCTTATGCCTGGGCGGGCGGCGCAGCCCTTGCGCTCTATCTCGCGGACCATCCGGAGACCGTTGCCGGCAGGACCGTTCTGGATATTGGCGCCGGTTCTGGCCTCGTTGGCATTGCGGCGGCCAAAGCCCGCGCAGTGGTCAGGAGCTTCGAACCCGATCTGATCGGCAAAACCGCCTGCCGGCTCAACGCTGAGGCCAATGCTGTCACGCTGACACTGGTCGATGACCCGCTCACCCCTGCGGACATCGTGCTCGCTGGGGATGTTTTTTACGACGCCGCAGTGGCCGCCTCGACCCTGCCGCTCCTGCAGCAGCACAGGGCAAGAGGCGCCGAAGTGTTCGTGGGTGACCCCTATCGTCGAGACCTTCCGCTCGCAGCCCTGAACCTTCTCGCTGAGTATTACGTCCCCGACATGGGCAGCAGCACCCCGCAGCGCGCTGGCGTTTTCGCCCTGCATCCCCGGGCCATCGGGCCTCTTGCCCCACATTCGGGCGTGCCCTATATCCACTAACAAGCGAGGACGACCTCCCCCATCGTGGGTAGCATTCCCCGGGACGGCCCGGAAAACATGGAGCATTTTCCATGCGCACCACCGCCGACCGTATTCGCCACGCTATTTCCTTCGAGCTCATCGGCATTCTGCTGGCCACCCCGCTGGCTGCCTTCGCCTTCCATCTGGAAGGCGGCGACAGCGTTGTTGTCGTGGTCGCCAGCGCCACCGTCGCCATGCTCTGGAACTATGTCTACAACCTTGGCTTTGACCATGTGATGCAGCATTTCCGCGGCACCACCGAGAAGACCAAGATCATCCGCGTCTTCCACGCCATCCTGTTCGAGCTCGGCCTTCTGACCATCATGCTGCCGATGATCGCCTGGTATCTGCAGATCGGCCTCTGGCAGGCTTTCATCATGGATCTGGGCCTCGCCATTTTCTACATGGTCTACGCCCTTGTCTTTAACTGGGCCTATGACCGCGTCTTTCCCCTGCCGGAATGGCAGGAGGGCAAGGCCGAGGCCTGAGCTCAGACTTATCTGCGACCGAACTGCTCTGGCCGGAACACCGCCAATGACCTATCTAGTCCGTGCCGCCCACGCGGCACGGACTTTCAGTTAGGTAGACTATGAAGCTCTTCTATTCGCCCGGCGCCTGCTCGCTGGCTTCTCACATTATTCTCCACGAAATCGGCAAGCCCTTCGAGATCGAGAAAGTCGATCTGCGCGCCAAGACCACCGAAAGCGGCGCAGACTTCTTTGCTATCAATGCGCGTGGCGCCGTGCCGGCCCTTGAAGTTGCTCCCGGCACTGTTGTGACCCAGGGCCCCGCCATTCTTCAGTATCTCGGCGACACGTCCGACAATGCTGCGCTCAAGCCGGCCGCCGGCACCATTGAACGTGCCCGCCTGCAGGAAGCACTCGGCGTCGTCGCCGATGTGCACAAGGCTTTTGGTGTCCTGTTCAAGCCGAACCTGTCCGACGAAGACAAGGCTGGTGTGATCGGCGAGATCAACCGCCGCGTAGGCCAGCTTGAAGCCATGCTCTCGGAAGACAGCCCGTATCTCCTCGGTGACTACACTCAGGCTGACGCCTACGCCTTTACCGTTGTCGGCTGGGGCCGTCAGTTCCTCGATTTTTCGAAGTTCCCGCGCGTTGCGGCGCTGCTCGAAGCCGTTGGTGCGCGTCCCGCCACCCAGGCTGCGCTCAAGGCCGAAGGCCTCGTCTGACAAACGCAAAAGAGGCGCCCACCAGCGCCTCTTTTCTTATCCGTCGGTGTCAGGCCGTGAGCGACACCGCCCATGACCTTAGCGCTCAGAACTGGCGGAGATTGCCCGTCAGCCCCAGGACGATAAGGACGATGGCGAGCATGGCGAGCCAGAACCAGCGGCGAGACGATCCACCGGGCGTGAGGAAACGTCGGAGCGTCTCTCTCATTCCGCCGCGTCCTGCTTGCCGGTGCCGAACTTCTTCTCAATGTAATCCGCGACCATCACCTTGAACTGGTCGGCCACGTCGGCGCCGCGCAGGGTTGCAACCTTCTGCCCATCGACAAACACGGGTGCTGCTGGCGTCTCACCCGTACCGGGCAGGGAAATGCCGATATTGGCGTGCTTGCTTTCGCCGGGGCCATTGACGATGCAGCCCATCACCGCGACCGACAGGCCCTCGACGCCTGGATAGCGCTCGCGCCATTCCGGCATCGAGACATTGAGGTGATCCTGAATGTCCTTGGCCAGCGACTGGAACGTTGTCGACGTCGTCCGGCCACATCCCGGACAGGCCGCCACGACGGGCAGGAACTGGCGAAAACCCATGGTCTGCAGCAATTCCTGCGCGACCTTCACCTCTGTCGTCCGATCGCCACCCGGCTCGGGCGTGAGGGAAATGCGGATCGTGTCACCGATCCCCTGCTGCAGCAGAATGCCCAAGGCGGCTGAGGACGCGACAATGCCCTTCGAACCCATCCCCGCTTCGGTGAGGCCCAGATGGAGGGCATAGTCACACCGCGCCGCCAGATCCTGATAGACGGCGATCAGATGCTGGACATCGGAAACCTTGGTCGAGAGGATGATCTTGTCGCGCGCCATGCCGAGCTCTTCGGCCCGCTGGGCAGACAAAAGCGCCGACTGGATGATCGCCTCGCGCTGCACTGCGGCAGCGGAGATTGGATTGGCCGAGACCGCGTTCTCGTCCATGAGGCGCGTCAGCAGCTCCTCATCGAGTGAACCCCAGTTGACGCCGATCCGCACTGGCTTGTTGTGACGATTGGCAATGTCGATCAGCGTCGAAAACTGCGTATCGCGCTTTGCCTTGAAGCCGACATTGCCCGGATTGATGCGGTATTTCGCCAAAGCCTCGGCGCAGGCCGGGTGGTCGGTGAGGAGCTTGTGGCCGATATAGTGAAAGTCGCCAACGAGCGGCACGTCATAGCCAAGCACGGCCAGCCGGTCGCGAATGATCGGCACCGCGGCGGCGCTCTCATCACGATCCACGGTGATGCGAACAATTTCGGACCCTGCACGGGCCAGTTGCATCACCTGGCGCACCGTCGCATCAATATCGGCAGTGTCGGTATTGGTCATGGATTGCACCACGACCGGCGCACCGCCGCCAACGACGACGCCGCCCACATTGACACCCACAGATTGCCTGCGCGGCATTGGACCGGCCATGATCATCCTCGGAAATTCGTGTTCATTTTGAGATAGGCTTTCCGTTCTACGCTGGCAACTGAACATTGGCGTGACGACCGCGGCGAAAAAATGCAGGGGCCGGTTCACCCTCGCGGATAGTGCGATGAGAATATGTGATCTCTGGAACCTTGAACCGACGGCGATCGGGGCCATTTATAGGTCATGATGAACATGCTGCTTCCCCGCCTCGTCCTCTTCCGCAAGGAAGTTGTCCAGCTCTGGAAAGCCTTCTGGGCGCCCCAGACACCGTTTTACCTGAAGGCGGCGACGCTGTTTGTTGCCTTCTACCTGGTCAATCCGTTTGACGTGCTTCCCGACTTCATCCCGCTTCTGGGCTGGGTCGATGACATTGTGCTCGTCCCCCTGATGGTCAGCTGGATCGTCAGCCGCCTGCCCGTGCCCGTGCATGTCTATGCCGGCAAGCACGGCAAGACCGTCGACGGCACCGCCCGCCGCATGTAACCGGCCGGAACTGTCTGCCGGAAATGGCAAAGGCGCCCTTGCGGGCGCCTTTATTATTGGTCGGTGATGCTGGCCTGCCCTCAGGTGCTCGCGGCCTTGGCATTGGCCTGCGCCACCAGATCATCGGGAATATCGTCAAAGCTTGCGTAGTTCATGTTGTACAGGCGTGAGTAGAGCCCGCCCAGTTCCATCAGCTGGTCGTGGTTACCCTCTTCGATCTTCTCGCCGTTCTGCAGAACGATGATCCGATCGGCCCCGCGAATGGTCGCCAGCCTGTGGGCAATGACCATGCCGGTGCGGCCCTTGAGCAGGATTTCCAGCGCTTTCTGGATCTGCCGCTCGGTATAGCTGTCGATATTGGCCGTGGCTTCGTCGAGCACGAGAATTTTCGCGTCCGCCACCAGCGCGCGGGCAAAGCTGAGCAATTGCCGCTGCCCAAGTGACAGGTTCGACCCGCGCTGCTCGAGCACGCTGTCATAACCATTTGGCAGCTTCTCGATGAACTCGTGCGCACCAACCGCCTTGGCAGCCGCAACAATGTCCTCGCGGGTGGCCGAGGCCTTGTTGTAGCGGATATTGTCGAGCACAGAGCCGGTGAACAGGAACGGCTCCTGCAGCACCATTGCTACCTGCTCGCCAAGGCTTTCCTGGGTGACGTTACGCACATCATGCCCGCCCACCAGCACGGCACCGCTCTGCACTTCATAGAAGCGGTGCACCAGCGCCATGGCACTGGTCTTGCCCGAACCTGTGGGACCGACAAGAGCCACCGTCTCGCCCGGATTGACGCGGAACGACACGTTCTTAAGCACCGGCCGGTTCGGATCATATCCGAACACCACGTCATGGAAGGCCACCGAGCCATCCATATCTCCGGTCAGCGTGAGGGCGTTGGGCTTGTCGTCGATGGTCACCGGCAGGTCGAGCACTTCGGTGATGCGGCGACCCGAAGTCATGGCGCGCTGCATGATCGAATATTGCATGGTCAGCGAGCGGATCGGATCGAAGAAGCGCTGGATGTAGAAGAGGAACGTCACGATGACGCCCACCTGCAGCGAGCCATTGAGCACCAGCGAGCCGCCCACCAGCACCACGGTGGCCATGGAGATGCCTGTGAGGCTGTCGACGATCGGCACCATGACCTGAGCGAACTTCGAGCCGGTCAGCTGGGTCCGCAGATTGTGATAGGCCTTGTCGTCATAAAGGTCAAAATTGACCTTCTGGCGCTCAAGGTTCTGCACCGTCCGCACGCCATTGATGCCTTCGGCCATTGCGCCATTGGTCAGCGAATTGGTCTCGTGCGCCGCCCAGAATGCGCGCTTTGCCGGCGGCAGCCAGAAGATGCGCACGATGAACAATACCGGCATGGTGATGAGGGTGAGAAGGCCCAGCCAGGGGTCGAGCGTCAGGATAACGACGATAATGCCGCCCAGCAGCACAAGGTCGCCCACCGAAATGACCGAGGTTTCGAGGAACTCCTGCATGGAGTTGACGTCGCCCTGAAGGCGGCTCATCAACCGGCCAACCTCGGTCTTGTCCATGAAGCTCAGCGACACCCGCTGCAATTGCGCGAACATCGCCCGGCGCATGTCGAACAGCACGTTTTCGGCCACGTGACCGACCTGGGTTTCCTGCACATAGGACGCCCCGAAGTTGAGCAGGACAGCGACGGCAAAGGCCACGACTGCCCAGATCAGATTGGTGGTATTGCCACCCGCAACCATGCCGCCGTCGATAGCCCAGCCGATGATCAGCGGAATGGCCAGCTGCGTGGCGGTAAACACCAGAACCGCCGCCACCGACAGATAGATCTTCATCCGATAGGGATGAACATAGGCCCAGATGCGCCGCACCGTCTGCGGATCATACGCCTTGCCGAAGACTTCTTCCTCGATGCGATGGCTGCCTACGCTCGCCCGTGGCGGACGCTGGCCCGGAATAGCGGTCTCGCGCTCGTCTTCTTCGATAGCGCTCATTGTGCCGCCCCTTCACTCTCAAGGTCTTCAGTCGGTCTGGTCTGCAAGTCGTAAAGCGCCTTGTAGCGACCTCCCAGCGCCAGCAATTCTTCGTGGCTGCCCTCTTCAGCGATCTTGCCGCTGTCGAGGAACAGGATGCGATCCGCATGCATGAGCGAGCTCAGGCGATGCGCGATGATGATGGTGACGCGGTCGCTGGCAAAACGCTTGATCGCGCTGCGGATGCGATGCTCGGTGCCTGCGTCGATCGCCGCCGTGGAATCGTCAAACACCAACACCGCCGGACGGGTAACGAGGGCGCGCGCAATTGCGAGGCGCTGACGCTGGCCGCCCGAGAGCGACACCCCACGCTCGCCCACGACCGTGTCGTATTCGGCGGGCAGGCCGATGATGTAATTGTGCAGCTGGGCGCTTTCCGCGGCCTTCTCGATCTTGGTTTCCTTGGCCCATGGATTGCCATAGGCGATGTTGTTCTCGATCGTAGTGGTGAAGAGAAAACTGTCCTGCTGCACCACGCCGACCTTGCGGCGCAGCGACTGCACCGTGACATCGCGGATATCCTGCCCATCGATTGTGATGCGACCGTCGCTGATGTCGTAGAAGCGCGGGATGAGATGGGCGAGCGTCGACTTGCCGCTGCCCGGCGCCCCGACAATGCCGATGGTTTCCCCGGCCTTGGCTTCGAAGCTGACACCATCGAGCGTCGGGTGATTGGCGCCAGGATAGGTGAAGCGCACATCCTCAAAGCGCAGCACGCCCTTGCTCAGCTCGAGCGGCTTTGCCCCCGGGCGGTCTTCGATCTCGATGGGTTCGTCGATGAAGGCATAGAAGCGTTCGCCGCAGGTCGAGGCGCGGGCGAACCCGTTGACCATCATGCCGAGCTGACGCACCGGCATCTGCAGGATGGTCATAAAGGTCAGAAAGCTCGCCAGCGTGCCGATGGTCATCTCACCATCGATCACCTTGTTGCCTCCCACCCACAGCACCAGCCCCATGGCAGCGAAGAAGGAGAAGGTCATCATCGAGGTGTTGCTCACACGCACGATGACCCGGCGATGCGCCAGTTCCAGCGCGGCCTTGGAGGCACGGTCGAACTTGGCGAGTTCGAATTTCTGTCCGGCAAAAGCGCGCACCACGCGGATGCCACTGAGGTTCTCGTCCATGACGCGGGTCAGGATCGAGAGCTTTTCCTGCAGCACATACCAGGTGGCGCGCAGCGCAAGCTGAGCCGCCGAGGACCGCCAGGCCACGAAGGGCACAAAGCTCAGCGCCAGCACCGCCAGCAGCGCATCGGTGGTGAACAGCATATAGGCGCCCACCCCAATCAGCACGGTGAGCAGAACCACACGCACAAGTCCGGTCGAGAAGAACATGCGCACGCCATCGAGATCGAGCAGGCCGAGCGTGATCAGATCGCCGGAGTGAACCCGGTCGTGATAGGAATAGGAGAGCTTTTGCACCTTGTCGTAAAAGCCGAGGCGCAGCTCATAGCCGACATGGTGACCCACCGATTCCGAAAAATAGTTCTGGATCAGGGTGAAAAAACCACGCGCCACCGAAACGCCCAGCAGCGTCATCGCGGTCCAGAGAAGGGCCTGTTCGGCCCCTTCCGCGGCGGTGCTCAAGATATTCTGCGCCTGATCGACCGCCTGCCCCAAAAGGCGCGGGATCAGCAATTGCAGGACCGAGGCGACAACTGCCCCGCCCAGCGCAAGGGCCACCTGCCAATAATGTCGAAGAGAAAAGAGGGTAATGCGTAAAATGGGAGTTTGCCCCTTGCCGGCATGAATGGCGGCCAAGTGGGCATTTGCATCGCCGCGCGAACGGTCGCGGCCAGCCTTGAGGGTGATCAAGGGAGTATCCAGACGTCAAAAAGTGTGGGGCCCGATGGGGAGGCGGGGATCCGTCGACCAGCAATCGGGCAAATCAAAACTCTGCGAACTATAAAAGGCGCAATCAGACAGCCATTCAAGATGGTATCTACGCAAAAATTGCAAGATTTCGGGGATTAGTGGAGCGATCGCGATTTTCTGGAAGTGATGTGCGGAAATTCGCACCTCCGCGCCCCCCTCACCGCTCCGCGCCCACAAAAAACCGGGCGCTCCGAAGGGAGCGCCCGGCCATTGAAACTTGAGAAACCGCTTAGTCCAGCCGGACCAGAAGATCTTTGGCGTCGATCTGGTCGCCGGGCTTGATCAGCAGCTCAGCCACCACGCCATCGACTTCTGCGTGAATGGCGGTTTCCATCTTCATGGCTTCGATCGAGCAGAGCACGTCGCCGGCGGTGACCTTCTGGCCTTCCTTGACGGCGAGGGTCGAGATGACGCCCGGCATCGGGGCCCCGACCTGCTTGGGGTCGCCGGCCACGGCCTTGGCACGAACCTTGACTTCGCCGGCCTTGAGACGATCCGGCACGGTGATGGTACGCGGCTGGCCGTTGAGATCGAAGAAGACGCGAACCTCGCCCTTTTCATTGGTCGGCGCGCGACCCTGATAGGTGACGACCAGCGTCTTGCCCTTTTCGATGTCGACGAGCAGTTCGTCGCCTTCGTTGAGGCCGTAGAAATAGACCGGCGTCGGCAGCACCTCTGTTGGACCATAGCGGTCCTGGGTCTTTTCGAAGTCAGAATAGACCTTGGGGTACATGAGGTATGACGCAAGGCGGTAGTCATCGACCGGCTGGCCAACTTCGTCGGCGATCTTCTTGCGCTCGGCTTCGAGGTCGACATCCTTCAAATAGGAGCCGGGGCGCTCGGTCAGCGCCGTCTTGCCCTTGAGAACCTTTTTCTGCAGCGCCTCGGGGAAGCCGCCCGGAGGCTGGCCAAGATCACCGGCAAAGAAGCCGACGACGCTGTCCGGGAACGCGATGTCCTTGGCCGGATTTTCGACATCGGCACGGTTGATGCCGGCCGATACCATGGCCAGCGCCATGTCGCCCACCACCTTGGAGGATGGCGTGACCTTCACGATGTCTCCGAACATCTGGTTGACGTCGGCATAGGTCTGGGCAACCTCGTGCCAGCGCGTCTCAAGACCAAGCGAACGCGCCTGCTCCTTGAGATTGGTGAACTGGCCACCCGGCATTTCGTGCAGATAGACTTCTGAAGCGCCGCCCTTGAGGTCGCTCTCGAAGGCGCGATACTGGGTGCGCACGGCTTCCCAATAGAACGACAGCTGGCGGATGGCCTTGGCGTCCAGCTGGGGATCGCGATCCCCGCCCGAGAGCGCCGCGACCAGCGAGCCCAGCGTCGGCTGCGAGGTGGTCGAGGACAACGCGTCCATCGCCGCGTCGACAGCGTCGACACCGGCTTCCACCGCCGCCAGCACAGTTGCTGCCGACGCGCCAGAGGTGTCGTGGGTGTGGAGGTGGATCGGCAGGCTGATTTCCTGATTCAGCGTCTCGATCAGCTTCCTGGCAGCGGCAGGCTTCAGGAGGCCCGCCATATCCTTGATGCCGAGGACATGCACACCGGCCGCTTCGAGCTCCTTGGCGAGACCCACGTAATATTTGAGGTCGTACTTGGAGCGGTCGGGATCAAAGAGATCGCCGGTGTAGCAGATGGCGCCTTCAGCGACCTTGCCCTCTTCCGCCACCGCGTCGATCGAAACGCGCATGTTCTCGACCCAGTTGAGGCAGTCGAAAATGCGGAAGATGTCGACGCCACCCTTGCCCGCCTGGCGGACGAAGAATTTTACGACATTGTCGGGGTAGTTGGTGTAGCCGACACCATTGCTGCCGCGCAGCAGCATCTGGGTCAGAATGTTCGGCGCGCCTTCGCGCACCTTGGCAAGGCGCTCCCACGGATCCTCGTTGAGGAAGCGCATGGAGACGTCGAACGTCGCCCCGCCCCAGCACTCAAGGCTGAAGAGATTAGGCAGACCACGCGAATAGGCTTCTGCAACGCGCGTGATGTCGAAGCTGCGCATGCGCGTGGCCAGCAGGCTCTGATGCGCATCGCGCATTGTGGTGTCGGTAAAGAGCACGCGGCTCTGAGCCTTCATCCACTTGGCCAAGGCCACGGGCCCATCGCGGTCAAGGATCTGCCGGCTGCCCTCGATAGCGGAGATCGGAGCAAACTCGGGCACGACCGGCGCCGCGGCATCGGCCGGCGGACGCGGACGATCGCGCACCTCGGGATGGCCGTTGACGGTCACGTCGGCGATATAGCTCAGGAGCTTGGTCGCGCGATCCTTGCGCGGCTTGAAGTTGAACAGGTCCGGCGTCGTGTCGATGAAGCGCGTCGTATAGCGGTTCTCCACGAAGTCTGGGTGAGTGATGATGTTCTCGAGGAACGCCAGATTGGTCGAGACGCCACGAATGCGGAACTCGCGCAGGGCGCGGTGCATGCGGGCGATGGCTTCATCAGCGCTCGGCGCCCAGCAGGTGACCTTTTCGAGCAGCGGATCATAATAGCGCGTGATGATCGCGCCGGCATAGGCAGTACCGCCATCGAGACGCACGCCGAACCCGGTCGCGCCGCGGTAGGCGGTAATACGGCCATAGTCCGGAATGAAGTTCTGTTCAGGGTCTTCCGTCGTAACGCGGCACTGGATGGCATTGCCATTGAGGCGAATGTCTTCCTGCAGCGGCACACCCGATTCCGGAGAGCCGATAACGGCGCCATCGAGCAGATGGATCTGCGCCTTGACGATGTCGATACCGGTCACTTCCTCGGTGACCGTATGCTCGACCTGGATGCGCGGGTTTACTTCGATGAAGTAGAACTTGTCGGTATCGGCATCCATGAGGAATTCAACGGTGCCGGCACCGCGATAATTGGCGGCATTGCCCAGACGCACGGCAGCGTCGGTCAGATCCTTGCGCACCGCGTCTGAAAGATAGGGCGCAGGCGCGCGCTCGACCACCTTCTGGTTGCGGCGCTGCACCGAGCAGTCGCGCTCGAAGAGATGGACGAGATTGCCGTGATCATCACCGATCAGCTGCACCTCGACGTGGCGGGCGCGCTCGATCAGCTTTTCGAGATACATCTCGTCCTTGCCGAACGCGGCCTTGGCCTCGCGCTTGCCCTCCGACACTTCGGCGATCAGGCTCTTTTCGTCCATGATACGGCGCATGCCGCGACCGCCGCCGCCCCAGCTGGCCTTGAGCATCAGCGGATAGCCGATCTCGGCGGCGAGGCGCTTGATCTCTGCGGGATCATCAGGAAGCGCGTCGGTCGCCGGCACCACCGGCACATTGGACGCCAGCGCCATATTGCGCGCTGCAACCTTGTTGCCGAGGTCGCGCATGGTCTGCGCCCGTGGGCCGATAAAGGTAATGCCGGCAGCCTCGCAGGCGTCGACAAATTCGGGGCTCTCGGAAAGCAGGCCATACCCGGGGTGGATCGCATCGGCACCCGAAATGCGGGCGATGCGGATATATTCTTCGATCTGAAGATAGGCCTCAACTGGGCCGAGGCCCTTGCCGATCAGATAGGCCTCGTCGGCCTTGAACCGGTGCAGCGCCAGCTTGTCTTCTTCGGCAAAGACGGCAACGGTCTTGAGGCCGAGCTCATTTGCCGCACGGAAGACACGAATGGCGATCTCGCTGCGATTGGCGACGAGGATTTTCTTGATTGGCATCGATTGCAATTCCGAGCAGGAGGGGTGAAGGACCGCTCAAGCGGTCCGGCTCAGCACAGATATCGACGGCCTGAACGGCTGCGCGTCCAACCGTCACTTTATCAAATATGTCAGTCCCGGCCGAGATAGCCGGCCAGATGGCTCATGTCGTAGCCGGCTTCAGCCGCCTGCGAGATGATGTCACCAGCCTCGGCTTTTCCAGCCTGGCTCAGCGCCCACAGCGTAGTGGAACGCGTTCCCGAACGACAGAAGCAGAAAACCGGGCCATTGCTCCCCTCGATGACGGCCCGCGTCCGCTCGACGAGGTCGGGATTGACCCCTTCTCGTCCCAGCGGAATAGCGTGATAGGCAAGTCCGGCAGCCTCGGCAGCCGCTTCGATTTGTGCGCCAGCCGGTTGATCGGGTGATTCCCCGTCCGGCCGATTGTTGACGATGGCGACAAAACCGAGGGATTTGAGCGTTGCCACATCCTCAGGCTGGATTTGCCCGGAGACGCTGACGTGTTCATTGATACGCTTCAAGTCCAAGGTGCTACTCCCCACCGCGGTCCGACAGACTTACGAGCCCGTTATATCCATCCGGTCGCCCCGCTTGCAACTACGACGTCTGACTTGCGACCAAAGTCTCGCCTCAACCGGGCGAATCCGGGAAAAACCATCCCAAAACAGGTCGTTTTCAGCCTATTTCGCCGGATTTGGTTGACCAAAGGGCAAGAATTTTCCCCAGGCCAAAGCAGATGTCAGGGTGTCTCCGCCACCCAGGCGCTCCAGACGTCGCGCCGGGAGGCCACAAACGCATCGGCCACGCTCTCGATCGTCGCGCCAGGCTCGCTGGTCTGCGCGAGGAGCGCGTTCATTTCTTCAAGCTTCAGGCTCGAGCGCTGGAAATAGCTCGCCACCTGCGGCGCCTCGGAGAAAACCCAATCGCTCAGCGCCACCACGACCATCTCGCTGGGATAGGCGCTCGGCTTTGCGTCTACACAGACCTGCCGCGCGAGGCATTTGGCAGCCTCTTCATCATAGGCGCCCATGTCGAGCGCCACGAAGTCGAGCTGCTCCAGCACGGCATTGGGCTGCCAGTAGTAGAAGAAGAAAGCTTCGCGACGGTTGACCGCCTCTCCGATCAGCGTGTCCATCTCGAACCGATTGGCCGGCTCGATCACCTCGACCCTGTCCTCCAGCCCGTGGGCTTCGAGCAGGTTCCGATTGATCAGCGCGCAGGCCCAATCGGCGGGACAGGAGATGAACCGCGTGCGCTCACCGCCTTCCGGTAGGGTTGCAGCCAGTTCCGCCGCCGCTGGCACAGCCCCACTCACCGCATAAGCAGGCATGAACCAGCCTTCAAAGCTGGTTTCGACGTAAGTTGGCGCGGCGCTGCGCACCATCTGCGCCTCGATGGCGCCATTCCACACATCGGCGATCCGCGTCACCCACACTTCCGGCGCGACCGCAGGCTGGCCCGAAGAGCCCATGGAGGAAGTGGTCACCGGCATGTCTCCGGGGATAACCCGCACGTCGCAGCCATATTCGCTGACCAGCAGACGCGCGTGGATTTCCGCCAGCAGCGCCGCCGACGGCCAGCTCATGCGGGCGATGGCAATCGGCTGGGCCCCGCAGGGCCGGCTCGGGGCCGCACCAGGGTCACCCACTGCCGAAGCGGGCTCGTCGTCGAGGACTGTGAACTGCGCCATGGCGGGCTGACCGGCCAGAGCAAGCACCGCACCGAGAAAAGTCCACTGCACAAGCCGCATGCTGATCCCTTCAGTAACAAGGCTCAGTCTATGCGCAAACCACTCGCGTTAAGCAACCGAAACGGCTTGTACAATTGTCGCGCGAACCCCGGTGACTTTTAGTCGCGGAATGTGCAACAGTCCGCTCCAGAGAGGCGCGGGTCGCGCCTCCACATTCCGTTCCCTGCCGCAAGAGCGGGCTATCAAGCCGCCCGGCAGGTAACGCAAGCAGAGGGACGTCTATGCGCAATTTCAAGAATACCCTGACCCTGGCTGTCGCCGCCGCCACCCTTGGCCTGGCAGCACCTGCTCTCGCTCAGGAAGTCAAGATCGGCTTTCTCGCCGACGTGACCGGCCCGATCGCGGGCTTTGCTCCGGGCATGGTCGATGCCGGCAACCTCGCCATCGCAAATGTCAACGACCAGGGTGGCATTCTCGATGGCCTGACCCTGTCTTCCGTTCTTGCAGACTCGGCTTGTGACGGCGGTGCAGCCGGCCCGGCCGCTGACCGTCTGGTCAATGCCGAGAACGTCGTCGCCATCTTCGGCGGCTATTGCTCGGGCGCAACCATTGCCGGCGCCAATGGCTCGGCAATTCCTGGCAACGTCGTGATGATCTCGCCCGCTTCGACCGCCCCGGCCGTCGCCGAGCTCGACGACAATGACCTCGTGTTCCGCGACGTCGTTCCGGACAGCATCCAGGGCGTCAAGGCCGCTGAGCTGCTGATCGCCCAGGGTGTCACCGAAGTCGGCGTGACCTTCGTCAACAACGACTACGGTTCGGGCCTCGCAGGCGCCTTTGAAGAGGCCTTCAAGGCTGCCGGCGGCACTGTTCTCGCCAGCGTTGCCCATGAAGACGGCAAGGCCGACTATCGTCCGGAAATCGGCCAGATCGAAGCTGCTGGCGCCACCACCCTGGTGATTTACGGCTACGAAAACGCCGGCGGCGGCGCCATCCTGAACCAGGCTGTTGAAGCCGGCTCGTTCGACCTCTTCGTCGGTGGCGACGGCATGGCCGGTGAAGCCCTGCTGGCTTCGCGCAACGGTGCTGATCTCGAAGGCATGATCCTGACCCAGGCGGCTCCCGCTGCCGGCCCGGCCTTCGACGCCCTCGTCGCCCTCACTACTGCCGCTGGCCAGGACGCCAATGGCACCTATGTGACCAACTCCTACGACGCCGTGTTCCTGCTGGCTCTGGCCATCGAGAAGTCCGGCTCGGCTGACCGCGACGGCATCTCTGCCGCCCTGCGCGAAGTATCCAACGCTCCGGGCGAAACCATCCTGCCGGGCGAATGGTCCAAGGCCAAGGAGCTGATCGCTGCCGGTACCGACATCAACTACGAAGGCGCTTCGGGCACCGTCGAGTTCGATGACGTCGGCGACGTCGCCGGCGCCATCAACTACTTCGTCGTCGAAGGCGGCGCCGTGGTGAACAAGGGCCTGATCGAGTAGTCAGGCACAGGTCCCACAGACCAGAACAGCGGCCCGGAAGCGATCCCGGGCCGTTTTCGTTTCAGGAGGGTGTGATGGCCGACGACCAGACGCTGAAATTCTATGCAGACAATGCGGCGACCTATGTCCAGCATGCGAGCGGCGTGCCCTCGCGACAGCTGGTCGCCTTTGCAGACGCCCTGCCCCAGGGCGGCGCTGTGCTGGAACTGGGGACGGGCAGCGGCAAGGACGCGGCCTATCTGCTCTCGAGGGGTTTTGATGTCCAGCCTAGCGATGGCTCGCCAGAGCTGGCCGAGCAAGCCGAGCGGCTCATCGGCCGCAAGGTCTGCATCATGAGGTTTGATCAACTCGAGGATGAGCAGGCCTATGACGGCGTCTGGGCCAGCGCCAGCCTCCTGCATGCACCAGCAGATGAGCTCACCGACGACCTCTCCCGGATTCATCGGGCGCTGCGATCCGGCGGCCTCTGTGTCGCCAGCTTCAAAGCCGGTTCCGGCGAGGGGCGCGACAGGTTCGGGCGTTACTACAACTATCCCGATGCCGAGACGCTTCTGGCGTATTTTCGTGATGCAGCCGACTGGGCAGAGCTAACGCTCAGCCTACATATGGGCGGCGGGTATGACGGCGAGCCCACTGAGTGGCTTTGGGTCACAGCCCGACGGTAAGAGCAACACAGCGATCTCGGGCGTCGTAACCGGGTCCGTGCCGGTACTCGAACCCCTCAAATAAAAACACCACCCGGATATCCCGGGTGGTGCCGATGAGAGCGTATCTTGCCGCGCAAGCGCCTAGCCGTGCTTGACGGTCTCGGGCAGCAGGCCCTTGGGCGCGTAGCGCAGGGCGAGCGTGATGACCACGCCGAGCACAAAGACGCGCATTTGCAGGGCACGACTGTCGATCTCTGGAATGGCGCCCCAGCCGAGCTGTTCGGTGAGGCCCGACAGATTGAGGAAGATCAGCTGCGCGAGTGGATCGGAGATGATCCAGACGATGTAGATGAGGAACGCGCCAAGCACGACGCCCCAATTATTGCCGGCGCCGCCGACGATCACCATCACCCAGATCATGAAGGTGTGGTTGATCGGCTGATAACCGGAAGGGTCGAAGATCTGCGAGAAGGTGGCGAGCATGGCGCCGCCGATACCCATCAGGATCGAGCCAAAGATAAAAAGCTCGAGCTGACGTCCGGTGACATCCTTGCCCATCGAGCCCGCAGCGATGTGATTGTCGCGGATGGCGCGCATCATGCGGCCCCACGGCCCGCCATAGGCGCGCTGGACGATGATGAAGGCCACGATGAGGATGATGACCGACAGAACCAGGAAGCCCAGTCGGGCGTAGATAAAACTGTCCGGAATGGAAAAACCAATCGCCTGCAGATGCTGCGGCAGCGGCGTCGGCCAGGGCATGGGCGAGACAGTCATCGTCCCGCGGGTCAGCCAGTCCATGTTCTTGATCAGGGCGCGTAGAATTTCCGACATGCCGATCGTGGCGATGGCGAGATAGTCCGTGCGCAAACCAAGGCTGATGCGGCCGATATAGAAGGCGATAACAGCCGAGACCAGACCACCAAAGGCCCAGCCGAGGACCGGGTGCAGCCCGAGACCGCCGACAAACCCGGCCGTGGATTCGATATAGGCGGCGGCCGGATCGATCTGGCTGCGATAGATGACATAGGCAACAAACCAGGCCAACACGATCAAGGCCGTCCGGCCCTTCCCAGTGATCCCGATGCGATCGCTGCGGCGTGCCGCCATGACCAGCACCAGACCGGCGAGAAACGCCAGCAGGACCTTGCCCAGCATGAGCGGGCCGTCACTGTTCCAGAATTCGGGATTGACCGGATAGGAGAGGAACACGGTCGAAGCGCCGCCCACCATGAGAAAGCCCATGATGGCGAAGTTGAAGAGCCCGCCGTAGCCCCACTGGATATTGAGCCCCAGCGCAATCAGCGCAAAGGCTGTCGCCTGGGTGAGGATCAGCAGGATGGATGCCCCGCCCTGCACCATGCCGGTGATCAGCACGATCACGAACATGGCGACAAAGAGCACGATGCCGCGCTTGAGCGGGCTCTGGAGGCTGGTCGAAAGCGAAGAGGCGAGACTCATGTCGAGGCTCCCTTGAAGATACCGGTCGGGCGCACCAGAAGGGTCACCACGAGGATGACGAAGGCGACTGTGAGCTTATATTCGGTCGGAACCAACGCCAGGTTCGCCGGCAGCGCCATGCCCTCAGGCAGGATGGCGTTGAGCGGGCGCAGCACGGCGGTCCAGTTGAACACGGCGAGCGTTTCGGCGAAGGCGATGAGGAACCCGCCGACGATGGCGCCATAGGCGTGGCCAAGGCCGCCGACGATCGCCGCTGCGAAGATCGGCAGCACGATATTGAAGGCGAGGTCAGGCATCAGCGCCACGTCGAGCGCCAGCATGGTGCCGGCAACGCAGGCGAGCGAGCCGGCAATCACCCATGTCACGCGGACGACGAGCGCGGTATTGATGCCCGAAACCTGGGCCAGCGCGGCATTGTCAGCCATGGCGCGCATCGCCTTGCCGAGGCGCGAGCGGGTGAGGAACAGATGCAGTGCCACAACAATCAGCGCCGTGACCACGAACATGATCAACTGCGGCTCGGTGATGTTGATCGGCCGGCTGCCGCCAGCCCAGCTCATGTCGATGCGGAAAATATCCTTGGTTTCGCCAGGCACATAGATCGACTTGGTGCCCGAGCCGAAGATCAGGCGCAACAGACCCTGCATCATCAGCGTCACGCCGATCGAGGCAATGAGCAGGGTGACCGGCTTGGCCCCACGGGCGCGCAGCGGAGCATAAAAGCCCTTGTCGATGCCCAGCGCCAGAAGCGCCGTGATGATCATCGCCACCGGCAGAACCACGAAGGCCATGGGCAGCGGCAGGATAATGCCAGAGGCGGCGAGCGCGGTTGCCAGCACGAAGGCAATGAACGCCCCCATGGTCATCATGTCGCCATGGGCAAAATGAGCAAAGCGCAGGATGCCGAAGATCAGGGTGATGCCGATAGCGCCCAGCGCGTAGATCGACCCCAGAACCGTGCCGGAGATCAGCACGCGGTTGATAAAGAAAATAAGCTCGTCCACGGCCTAGCCCCCCAGGAAACTCTTGGCCACTTCAGGATCGTCGATCAATTCCTGCCCGGTGCCGGTAAAACGGTTCTGGCCCTGGGCCAGCACGAAGCCTTTGGAGGCAAAGGCGAGAGCCTGGCGCGCATTCTGCTCGACCATCAGAATGCCCACGCCCTCCTTGTTGACGCGAACGATGGTCTCGAAAATCTCGATCACATAGCGCGGCGACAGGCCCGCCGAGGGCTCATCAAGCATGAGCAGGCTGGGCTTGCTCATCAGCGCACGGCCCATCGCCACCATCTGACGCTGGCCGCCTGAAAGCTCGCCCGCCGGCTGCCGGCGCTTTTCCTTGAGCACCGGGAACATGTCATAGACCCAGTTTATGGTGCCGGTGAAATCATCGGTGCGGGTAAAGGCACCCATCTCGAGATTTTCCTCGACGGTCATCGAGGTGAAGACATTCTTTTCCTGCGGCACGAAGCTTAACCCCTTGGGGACCAGCCTGTCGGGCAGGGAATTGGCGATGTTCTCGCCGCCGAATTCGATCGTGCCGCCAGTGACCTTGAGCAGCCCGAAAATGGCCTTGAGTGTGGTCGACTTGCCGGCGCCATTGGGGCCGACGATGACCCCGATGTCACTTTTCTCAATGGCGATATTGACGCCGTTGAGAATGGGCGCGCCACCATAGCCGCCAACCACATGCTTGAGTTCGATCAATGCCATTGTTTATGCGACCTCGGCTGGCGAGCCGAAATAGGCTTCGACGATAGCGGGATTGGCGCGGATTTCGGCCATTGGACCTTCGGCGATCTTCTCGCCCTGGGCCATGACAATGACGGGATCGCAAAGGCGACCGATCAGATCCATGTCGTGCTCGATGACAAAGAACGTATAGCCCAGCTCCTTGTTCATCCGCTCGATATTGCTGGCGAGATCATTGAGCAGGCTCTTGTTGACGCCGGCGGCGACCTCATCGAGCAGGACGACCTTTGCGTCGACCATCATGGTGCGACCAAGCTCGAGCAGTTTCTTCTGTCCGCCCGAGAGATTGCCGGCCAGCTCATTGCGGACATGGCCGAGCTTGAGGAAGTCGATGACGTTGAGGGCTTTCTTGCGCACCTCGGTCTCGCGGGACCGCACGAGCCCCGGCCGGAACCAGGTGTCTAACAGGCGCTCTCCGGGCTGATCACCGGGCACCATCATCAGGTTTTCGAGCGCCGTCATCTGCGAGAATTCGTGCGCAATCTGGAAGGTGCGCAGCATGCCGATACGGAACAATTGATGCGGCGCCAGCCCCGTCACATCCTGGCCGTCGAACACGACTTGGCCACTATCGGGTACAATATTGCCGGCGACCATGTTGAACAGGGTCGACTTGCCCGCTCCATTGGGCCCGATCAGCCCGGTGATCGAACCGCGCTTGACTGATAGCGAACAATTATTGACGGCCAGCAAGCCGCCAAAACGCTTTGTGACGTTGCGAACGTCAATAACCAAATCGGTCGACACCGGTCCGCCCTGAGTTTCCTGAAGATACCATTGTGCCCGATTGGTCCGGACATTTTTGCGGCATCTGTTCACAAGCGGACCAAGCGGTCAACCAGAGCAGGCTCAAATGGCGGCCAAAACCGCGTCTGCTGTGGATTTGTTATTGGCAAAAGGCACGTCGTAAAGCGTCGCCAATCGAGTCAGTGCCTTGATGTCGACATCGTGGGGCTGGGCAGACAGCGGATCAATAAAGAAGATCAGCATATCCAGCCGCCCCTCGCAGATCATGGCGCCCAATTGCTGGTCGCCACCGAGCGGGCCGCTCTTGAGCAGAGTCACCTCCAGCCCGGTCGCCGCCATGATGCGGCTCCCGGTGGTTCCTGTTCCCCACAGCTCATGCTGGCCAAGCTTGAGCTTGTGCCGTTCGGCCCAGACGCAAAGGTCGTCTTTCTTGTCGTCATGGGCCACAAGTCCGATATGGGCCATAGTCTCTCCCCCTCGGCCGATAGAGCCAACCAGCTTAGAACTCGTTCCAATCCGGCGAAATGCTGCCGTTGACCGTGCGAAGGCCACGCGTCACGGCCGGACGGCTCGCGCTACGCTGGACGACCTTGGCCTGATAGTGGTTCGAGATCTGGAACACATCGACAATGCTGTCGAGCTCGCCCACCTGCCCATCGGTCTGCTCGATGGCCGCATTTGTTTCCTCAACCAGAGCGGCATTGTGCTGGGTCATTTCATCCATCTGACGGACGGCGACCTTGACCTCGGCCAGCGCCAGCGCCTGGCTCCGATTGGCCTGGGCGATTCCGTCGATCAGCGAGGCGCTCTCGCGCGCGCCGCCAAGAATATCGAGAAGGACTTTCGAGGCATTTTCGACAAGGCCTGCCCCGCGCCGCACTTCGACAGCGCTGGCCTCGATCAGCTTTTTCACCTCGGCCGAAGCATTGGCAGCCGATTGCGCCAGACGACGCACCTCCACGGCGACAACGGCAAAACCCTTGCCAGCATCGCCCGCGCGCGCCGCCTCTACCGAAGCGTTGAGCGCTAGCAGATTGGTCTGGAACGCGATGTCATCAATCATGCCGATGATATTGGAGATTTTGGAGGACGAGGTCTCGATGGCCGTCATCGCCCCGTTTGCCGCCTCCATGGCCTCGCCGCCGGTTGTGGCATTGCGCGCGACAGTCTGAGCCTTCTCGCTGGCTGTGACGGCACGCTCGGCATTTTCCTCCACGGCTTCGGCCAATTGCTCGATAGAGGCAGTGGTCTGCTCGATGGTCGCCGCCTGGCGCGTGGTCCGGTCTGCCAGATCATTGGCACCGGACAAAATTTCACCGGTCGCGGTCTTCAACGAGCGCGAGGTGTGCTGGAGCTGCCCGACGATGGTCGTCAGCCGCTCGGCAACGGCATTGGTGTCGCGCTTGATCTGCTCGAACTCGGGATCGAGATCTTCTTCCACCCGGGAGCGCAGATCGCCGCGCGCCACATCCTGGAGCACCGCCCCGGTTGCAGAGACGGCCTGATGGATCTTTGCCCGCGCCAGCTCGCTGGCGGCTTCAGTTTCTTCGCTGACCTTGGCGAAATAGGCTGACACGCCGATATCGACATCGAGCATGATGGTCTTGAGCACACTGATGAGCGTCTCGGTGAGGCCCGTCAGGCTGCTTTCGATCTCCGTCGCGCTCGGCGGCACTGTCCGGCCAAACGCACCCTTCTTGGGTTCGAGCGCCTTAGCGACGCCATCGGCGACAAGGCCCCGCACCAGCGTTTCCATGATCAGGCTATAGCCGCCGATGTGCCAACGCGGCTCGAGGCCGATGCGTGCGTGCACAAGTCCAACCTGGGTGCTGGCAGCAAAATAGTCCTCGTCCAGCCGTCCCTCGGCGACAGCCTTCCAATGGCCGATCTGGCGCGCCTTGGCGCTGTTCATCTGCCCCTGACCGCTGAAGAAACCGGCTACCGCCGGTTCACTGACCAGCTTGGAATAGAATCGGCTGAGCGCTGGCTCAAGATGGGTGTTTATGCTCGCACTCGCTGCAGCAAGACGCTGGCGGGCGGACTCATCCAGGCCGACGAAATCGAGACGACTCTGAAGATCGTTTTGGGCAAGTGCAGTCATGGTCCATTCCGGAATAGCGCGATAACAATGTCAGCCGATCCCGTCCACGGGGGGGCGATGCCTCCCGGACCAAACTTCTCCCAAGCATTAGTCTGCCGTGGTTAAAACAATCTTCAACCGCCCTGGCGGCAGGCGCGATTATCCTGCGACCTTTAGCAGCGGCGGTCTTTGGTCTCGGCGACCCGCTTCTGCCCCGCCCTGCCGGAAGACATCGACAATTTGATCGAGCTTGTTGGCCTGCGCCTCGGTCTGCTCTATCGCCGCATTGGTCTGCTCGACCAGCGCCGCATTATGCTGGGTCATCTCGTCCATCTGGCGGACGGCAACGGCGACTTCATCAAGGGCATTCGCCTGCTCGCGATTGGCGCGGGCGATTTGCTCGATAAGCGTCGAACTCTCGCCGGCGCCATCGAGAATCTCCCCCAGCTTGTGTGCCGCCTGGCTGACCAGTTGGGCTCCGCTGCGCACCTCGCCCGCGCTCGCCTCGATCAGGACCTTTACCTCGGCCGAGGCCTGCGCGGCCGATTGGGCCAGACGACGCACCTCGACCGCCGCCACGGCAAAGCCCTTGCCGGCATCACCGGCGCGTGCCGCCTCGACGGACGCGTTGAGGGCAAGCAGATTGGTCTGGAAGGCGATGTCGTCGATCAACCCGATGATGTTGGAGATCTTGGCCGAGGACGTCTCGATTGCCGACATCGCCTGCGTTGCCGAGTCCATCACCCCACCGCCCTCGGCCGCATCGCTGGCCAATTGCCTGGCCTTCTCATTGGCGGTGCCGGCGCGTCGGGCATTGTCGGAGACCGTGCTGGCCAATTGCTCCACCGCTGCAGAAGTTTCCTCGATCGTAGCGGCCTGCCGCGTTGTGCGCTGGGAGAGATCATTGGCACCGGTCAGGATTTCCGCGGTTGCGATCTTGAGCGACCCGGAGGTTTCGCGCAGCCCACTGACGATATCATCGAGACGTCCAAGGGATTGGTTGAAGGCCTGACGCAACTGCTCGTACTGGCCGGTAAAGCTGGTGTTGATGCGTCCACCCAGATCCCCCTCGGCCATGCGGTCGAGGCTTTGCGTGAGAAGCGACAGAATGCCTTCGGCTCTTTTGCGCTCAGTGATGTCGGTGGCAAACTTGACCACCTTGATCACCCGCCCCGACGCGTCAAAGATCGGGTTGTAGGAAGCCTGGATCCAGATTTCCTTGCCCCCCTTGCCGAAGCGCTGGAATTCGGCCGCTATATATTCTCCGCCGCGCAGCTTGTCCCAGAAGCCTTGGTAATCAGCGCTTGCCGCATAGCTCGGCTCGCAGAAGATGGCATGGGGTTTTCCAACGATCTCGTCGAGCTGATAGCCGACGGTGGAGAGAAAATTCTCATTTGCGCTGATGACCCGCGCGTTGAGGTCAAAGGCGATAACCGCCTGAACGCGCGAGATCGCTGCAACCTGGGCAGCGTGGTCGGCGGCCGTGAGCACCTGGTCGGTGACATCGGTGGCAAATTTCACGACCTTGAACGGCTTGCCTTTGGGGTCGAGCACGGGGTTGTAGCTGGCCTGGATCCACACTTCCCGCCCGCCCTTGGCGATACGGCGATAGACTTCAGCGCGGAACTGCCCCTGTCGCAAGTCCTGCCAGAACTGGCGATAGTCAGGTCCCTGCACATAGGCTGGATCACAGAACATGGAGTGATGCTTGCCCACAATCTCAGCGAGATCATAGCCCATGGCGCGAAGGAAATTATCATTGGCCCACAAAATGGCGCCATCGAGATCGAACTCGATAACGGCCTGACTGCGCATCATCGCCGTCACTTTTGCCTGCAGTTCCGACTGAGATCCGCCGAAAGCCCGTGCCCACATGAGGTTCTCCCTTGCCGGGCCGGTCCGCACCCGGCCGCGTGCAATCAGGCTGAACCTTCATGATTGATAAAATATAACGGGGCCCATAACCAAAGTTACGGACAAATCACCTTGAAAATCAAAGGCCCACTCGAGCAGCGCACGACAATTTAGCGCCTGACACTCGGTAAAACTACTATTACGAAAACTTATTCCTCATTAGGCGTTCTGACAGATCATCGAGATGTCGCGCGGCGACTCCCTCCCTGACCTCCCGAAAGGGGCCGCGGGCTTTATGCCCGCGGCCCCTCAGACTGGGGGAACTCCCCCAACATCAGACTGGTCAGCCTCAGAACTCATCCCAATCAGCCGAGATGGCTGCATTGCCGTGGGAGAGATAGGCCTTGGCTGCAGGCTGGCGCATGGCCGGGCGACGCGCAGGAGGCGCCGCCGCCACATGGCCGTCTGCATCTGTACGGAACACAGCCACGACCCGGTCAAGTTCGCTGGCCTGGGCTTCGGTCTGTTCGATAGCGGCGTTGGTCTGCTCGACCAGAGCTGCGTTGTGCTGGGTCATCTCGTCCATCTGACGTACAGCCACACTCACCTCTTCGATGGCGGAGGCCTGCTCGCGGCTGTCGCGGGCCATGCCTTCCATGAGCAGGGAGTTGGATTTGGCCGCTTCAACCATTGCCGAGAGCTTGCCGGCCGCTTCCGCAACAAGCCGCGTGCCGGCACCAACTTCGCCAGCCGAGGCCTCGATCAGCACCTTGACGTCGGAGGATGCCTGGGCGGCCGACTGGGCCAGACGCCGCACTTCGACGGCCACCACGGCAAAGCCTTTACCGGCATCGCCGGCCCGGGCCGCTTCGACCGAAGCATTGAGGGCAAGCAGATTGGTCTGGAAGGCGATGTCGTCGATCAACCCGATGATGTTGGAGATCTTCGAGGACGAGGTCGAGATCTGCTCCATGGCGAGGGTTGCCCGCGCCATCACTTCTCCACCTTCCTGGGCGGTCCGGCTCACCAGCTGCGCGTCGTGATTAGCATCGCGCGCACGATCGGCGTTCTGGATCACGGTCTGCGCCAGCTGCTCCATGGCGGCAGAAGTCTCTTCAATCGTCGCGGCCTGTCGCGTGGTCCGTTCGGACAGGTCGTTGGCTCCGGACAGGATTTCGCCGGTTGCGGTCTTGATCGATGACGACGTCCGCTTGAGCTGGGTAACCACCTCGGTCAGCGTGTCGGCGACACCGTTCGCGTCATTTTTGAGCTTGGCAAACGAGCCGCGATAATCGCCGGTCATCCGCACGGTCAGGTCCGTTCGTGCAAGAGCGCCGAGAACCATACCGGTTTCCTCGATGCCGCGATCGACGGTCTCCACCAGCGAATTGACCGCAGTGCCAAGGCTGTTCAGCTCCGGATCGGGGAACTCAGCATGAACGCGCTTGGTGAAGTCACCGGCGATGGCCGCGTCGACGACTTCGCCGAAGGCTGCCTGCAGGTCTGTCATCATGGCGCGGCGCTGCTGCTCATCGGAAATGATACGGGCCGCCTCCGCCTCTGTCATTTCGCTGATCTTGAGGCCGTTTTCGCGGAAAATCTCCACGGCGCGCGCCATATTGCCGATTTCATCCTTACCGGCCTGATAGGGCACCTCGATGTCGTAACGGCCCTGCGCCAGTTCGCGCATCACGCCGGTCATGCGCACGATGGGCCTGGACAGGAGTCCGGCGCCGAACCAGACGACCACAAGAGCAACCGCGAGCAATGCACCCGAAGCAAAAAACGCGAGAGTGCGCATCTGGTTGATGCCGGCATAGATGGTCGTCGCCGGCACTTCCATGATCATGGCCCACTGTTCCTCAACCCCGGGGAAGTTGAACAGCGTTGTCATCACGAAGAGTTCGACACCCTCTGGGTCGACATAGGTCATGCCCGTGCCGATCAGGCGCTCATTGAGAAGGCCTTCGGCAAAGGCCGCAGGCATGGGCTGACCGACTTGGGCAGGATCCCAATGGGAGACCCATGTCCGGTCATTGCTGACCAGCATCACCCGGCCATCACCAAATGGCTTCATCTCGGCGACCATCTCGCCGATCGTGTCGAGAGCCAGATCGGAGGTCAGAATACCTGCCGGCTTGTTGTCTCTTTCGATGACGACACTGATCGTGCTGAGCAGAACCGACTTGCCGTCGATAGGATAGGCATAGGGAGGGGTAAGGACGTCCCTGTTCTCCCGCATCGGCAGATCGTACCAGCTCTCCGTGCCGTTTTCCGGCGACATGTCGAGCAGTTCGGTGGCGACGCCATCGGGGCCATTGGTGAAGTAGGGCACAAACCGCCCCGACGCATCCGAATAGGGATGGCCAACATAAATCTCGTCCCTGCCATCAAGGGCATTGGGGTCGAAAGCCAGCGTCATTCCCGTAATCTCGGGCTTGGATGCCAGAACTGATTTGACCATCTGGCCAAGTTCATCCCGGTTGACGCGGGACAGGGCAATATTGCCTTCGAGTGCAGAAGCCACGCCTTGGGTGAGGTTTATGATCGAGCCAAGCTCGCCTGCCGTCATCTCCGCATAGCCGGACAGCAGGGCCCGCGCGCGCGCTTCTGCCTCTTCCCGCGCCGTATCATGCATCAATGACGTACCGCCGAGCACGACTGCCGCAAGGCTGGTCGAGATCAGGACGCCGGCGCCGAGCACCAGCTTCCACCGAATGGACAAATCAGAAAATTTCATAAATATGCACTGCCCCCAAGCCCCTCCTGGGGCTGACCTGCCTTCGGCCACGCGGAAAATGCGGCCTTTACTTTGCGCCGTGAAAGTCTGAGGCAGGGGTCGCTCGTTCGGATTATCCTCCGCGAACGTGCTGCCAAATATATCCTCATCCCTTGTCAGGCGCTTCCGACCTGATCACAGGCTGTCTTAAGCTCCGGTAAAGTACGAAGGGCGCAGAGCGCAAAAACAAAGGAGGGGACAAGATTGCCCCCTCCCGAACTACTTTTAAACTATGACCGGACCTTAGAATTCGTCCCAGTCTGCGGCGATGGCAGCATTGCCCTGCGACCGGAGGGCTGGTGCCGGTGCCCGCCGTGCCGTCTGGCGGCTCGGCTCCGGCGCATGTGCACGTTCGCGGCCATCGGCAATGCGGAACACGTCGACAATCCGGTCCAGTTCGCTGGCCTGGGCCTCGGTCTGCTCGATGGCGGCATTGGTTTCTTCGACCAGCGCCGCATTGTGCTGGGTCATTTCATCCATCTGCCGGACGGCGACCGTCACCTCATCGATGGCCCCGGCCTGCTCCCGGCTATCGCGTGCGATAGCTTCAAGGGAAAGCGTATTTTCCCGGATGGCGGCCAGCACACTGGTCAGCTTGCCGGCTGCGCCGTCCACAAGCTTGGACCCCGACGACACTTCCCCGGCGCTCTGTTCGATCAGGGCCTTGACCTCGGAAGAGGCATTGGCGGCACTTTGTGCAAGGCGCCGCACTTCCACCGCCACCACGGCAAAGCCCTTTCCGGCCTCACCCGCGCGGGCAGCTTCCACCGAGGCGTTAAGCGCCAGAAGATTGGTCTGGAAAGCGATATCGTCGATCATGCCGATGATATTGGAGATCTTGGCCGACGACTGTGTGATCCGCTCCATGGCCTGGGTCGCCTCCTGCATGGCAACCCCGCCCTCTTCGGCAGTACGGGTCACCTGCGCAGCATTGGCGCTGGCATCGCGGGCCCGCTCTGCATTCTGCATCACGGTTTGTGCCAACTGCTCCATGGCTGCGGTGGTTTCCTCGATCGTCGCCGCCTGCTTGGTCGTCCGTTCGGACAGATCGTTGGCTCCCGAGAGGATTTCTCCCGTAGCCGACTTGAGCGAACCAGACGTATGGCGCAGCTTGCCGACGACATCCGTCAGCTTGTCGGCCACCGCGTTGATGTCGTCCTTGAGCCGGGCAAAGGCGCCCTCATAATCGCCTTCCATGCGCTGGGTGAGATCGGTATTGGCCAGCGCACCGAGCACCTCGCCGATCTCGCTGACGCCGCGGTTGAAGGTTGCCACCAGCTTGTTGACGCCACCGGCGAGACTATTGAGTTCAGGGTCGGGGAAACGGGCCGGGACCTGGCGCGAAAAATCACCGGCAATGGCCGCATCCACCACAGTGCCGAAAGCGCTCTGCAGCTCAGCCATCATATTCTGGCGGGCCTCCTGCTCGGAAATGATCCGCGCAGCTTCAGCTTCGGTCATCTGGCTGACGCGCTCACCGTTCTGACGGAAAATCTCGACGGCGCGCGCCATGCCGCCCACTTCATTGCCCATGCCTGTATAGGGCACCTCGGTATCGTAGCGACCCTCGGCAATCGCCTCCATGGCACCAGCCAGCTTGGGAACCGGACGCGTGATGAGGCGGGACGCAACAAAGCCGATGAGGCCGAGAACGACCGTCACCACTAGGCCAACCATGGCAATCAGGCCGACGACGCTGTTGGCGGCTGCTTCGACAGTAGAAAGCGGCTGTCCGACAAAGATGGCCCCCATCGCTTCGCCGCTCATTTTCACGATCGGCTGGATCCCGGCCAGATAGGCCTCGCCGCCCAGAGTGATCGGACCGCCGTAAGTGGCACCGTCGACGAGGGTCTTGAAGACTTCGCTGTCGGCGCCAATGCTCAGCGCTTCCACACGTGTACCGTCGGCGCTCGTGATGCTGCTTGTCTTGGAAACAAAAGCCCCGCTCTCCGGGTCCATCACGAAGATGGCGGCGCCCTGGCGGGTCACCCGTGACACGGAGTCGATGATCTCATTGTCGTAGAACGGTGGGATCGCCCAGCTCTGGAACTTGGCGATGGAGCCATTTTCGTTCCATTCCAGCACGGAACCGGAAATGCGACGCTCGAGGATGGTCGCAGCGACACCCAGATTGGTCTCTTGCTGAACGACGCTGCTCTCCAGAGATTGCGCGCGCAGGTTAAAATAGATGGACGCCGACACCGCGCCAATCGAAGCAATAATCGCACCCATGACCAAAACCAGGATGGTCGTGGTCATACGAATATTGCCCAACACCTTCACCAAACGTCCCATCATTCCCCCTCTCGCGCCTTGTCCCAGGGTCCTGTGGGCAAGCGCATAAAAAACCGAACCTTAACCACGTCGGGTTAACCGGAAGTTCCATACCGGCGCCTTAACAGCAGGCTCTATCCCGCTGACAAGATTGAAAGATTTTTCCAATCAAGACGTCTACCCCGCATCGCGGAGCGCCCCTTGACCTGCCCGCCTCAGAAATCGGACCAGTCATCCTTGATGGCCGCGTTGCCGGTCGTGAAATAGGCGCGCGTTGCGGTCTTGAGCTTGTCCTGCAGCCCCCGTGCACCCTCGGCGAGCGCCGCGAGGGGCCGCGTCTTGCCTTCAGCGCGCACGCTCTGTTCCCTGACGGTGAAAACCTCAACGATCGTATCGAGCTTGTTGGCCTGCGCCTCGGTCTGCTCGATCGCCGCATTCATTTCCTCCACCAGCGCGGCATTGTGCTGGGTCATCTCATCCATCTGACGGACGGCGCTGTTGACCTCATCGATCGAGGCTGCCTGCTCCCGGCTTTCGCGAGCGATGTCGCCCATCTGCGCATTGGAAGCGCGGGCCGCCTGAAGCATGGTTTCGAGTTTGCCGGCCGCGTCGGCGACGAGCCGTGAACCGCCCTTGACCTCAAGTGCACTCTGCTCGATCAGCTGCTTGACGTCGGACGATGCGCTGGCCGCAGACTGGGCCAGGCGGCGCACTTCCACGGCAACCACCGCAAAGCCCTTGCCCGCTTCACCCGCCCGGGCCGCCTCGACAGAAGCGTTGAGGGCAAGCAGATTGGTCTGGAAGGCAATGTCATCGATCATGCCAATGATGTTGGAAATCTTGGCCGAGCTCTGAGTGATCCGCTCCATGGCCAGATTGGCCTCGGCCATGACACGTCCACCGTCTTCGGCCGAACGCGTCACCTCGTCGGCAGTACCGCTCGCGTCCTGTGCGCGCTTGGCGTTCTCCATCACTGTCAGGGCCAGCTGCTCCATGGCCGCCGACGTTTCTTCGATGGTTGCCGCCTGCTTGGTCGTGCGCTCGGACAGATCATTGGCACCCGAAAGGATTTCACCCGTCGCGGTCTTGAGCGTGCCCGATGTCTGCTGCAGATCGCTGATGACCTGGCTGAGCTTGTCGGCAACCGCATTGGTATCGTCCCGCAGGCGTGCGAAAGCGCCCTGATACTCGCCTTCCACCCGCTGGGTCAGGTCCGTGTGAGCCAGCGCGGAAAGCACCGCGCCGGTTTCGCCAATGCCGCGATCGACGGTCTCGACCAGCTCATTGACCGATCGGGCAAGCCTGTTGAGTTCGTCATCGGGGAAGTTCATGTCCACCCGGCGGCCGAAATCCCCGGCAATGGCAGCATCGACCACCACACCAAACGCGCGCTGCAGCTGCAGCATCATGCGCGCCCGCTCCTCCTGATTGGCAATGATGGTGGCGGCCTCCGCCTCAGTCATCTGCGCAACCTTGAGACCGTTTTCACGGAACACTTCCACGGTCCGGGCCATGGCGCCGATCTCGTCGCTGCGTCCGGTGCCGTCGACTTCGATATCGAGATCGCCTTCGGCGAGGGCCTGCATCGTCCCATTGAGGCGCGAAATCGGACGGCTGATCGACCGCGCGAAGAAATAGCCAACCAGCGCAGCAATCGCGAGCAGAGCCGCCGCCATGGCGAGGATCATGTTGCGCATATCAGTGACGGGCGCGTTGGCTTCGGCTTCCGGCTGCGCCGCAACGATGGCCCACTCCACTGCGCCAACATTGACCTTGAGCGCGCGCACCAGCATGGTTTCGTCGCGGAAGTCGTGGCTCATGCCTTCGCTGGGCTGTCCGGCAAAAGCGGCCACGACCGCATCGGAGGTCAGGGTGGTGACGAGTACGTCGCCAGCCTCGGTGCGCGGCGTTTCCGTGCGCAGCAAGTCGTCCTTGCCTACAACGACGACTTCACCGCTGCCACCAAGACCCGACAGTGCCGAGACGCGCTCGCTGACTGCAGCCGGGGAGATGGCAAGCACCATCACGCCCAGCCGGTTCTCCTTTTCGAAAACCGGCATGGCCATGAAGCTGAGCGCCTGCCCGCCCGGAGCATAACTGGTAAAATCGACAAAGCCGGCGGCATTCGGCTCAAGGTCCTTGCCCAGTGCAAAGGCCTGGCCAAGACCCGAGGCGGAGAGGGGCGCCCCACTCCCGACATTGGCAGCAAAGTCGGTGTTCTTGACCACCGAATAGACCACGTCACCCGCAAGATTGAGCAGAAGCACGTCGCTGTAGCGGCGCTCATGCATCAGCGTGCGGAAGCCCGGATGGTAGCGCTTGTGCGGCGCATCATAGGTGCCGGCCTGCCCATTGGTGCTGTCGAGCTCATCGCGCGCAGCCGGATTGGGATTGTCCGTCACATAGGCCTTCTGAAGAATTTCGCTCGCCCGATCGCCCATGCCCATGCGCAGTTCGCTGAGGCCGCGATCGAGGTTTTTCATCGCCGTCACCGTGTCGGCACGTTCGACGAACAGCCGCAGATCGACTTCGACATCCCGGTAATAGTCGGTGATCATGGTCGCACCGGTATGGAGCGCGGCCTGCATGGACTGCTCCCGCTGCTCCAATACGGTGGACTGTCCGATCAGATAGCTGGCAATACCCACGCCAGCGCTGACGATCAGGGCCGTGCCCATCAGGGCGAGCGGCAGTTTCTTGGCAATATTGAGCCGTGGTAACAAATGCATAGCCATCTCCCCCGGAGGCTGTGGTCCGTTTTTCGGTACGACGCCGAGACGCGTCAGCCTCGCCCTCCCGGCAAGTCCAAACGCGTCGGACAATTTCATGAGTGCAATCGTTACAGCCTTACGCTTAACTACTTATTACGCGTCCGGAACTTAACCGAGACAAATAAAAAAAGGCGCCCCCGAAGGAACGCCTTGATTTCTATCACTGAAATGGTTGCCCTCAGGTCAGGGCGCCAATAACAGCCTCGATCCGCTTCTTCATCGTCGAGACGTCGAACGGCTTGATGATATAGTTATTCACGCCAGCGGCGATCGCTTCCTTCACCTGCTCGGCGTCGGAACGGCCCGTCGCCATGATGAACGGCATTGCCTGGGTCCGCGGATGCTTGCGAATAACCTTGAGCAAGGTCAGGCCATCGATATCGTCCATGTTCCAGTCGGAAATGATCAGATCGACATTGGACTGCTCGAGCTTGCCGAGCGCGTCGCGCCCGCTCTTGGCCTCAATGATATCCTTGAAGCCCAGCTGATTGAGAATATACTTACAGATGCCGCGCATCGACTGCTGGTCATCGACGATCAAAACGCTGACAGCGCTTGCTTTTGGCATGGAATTCTTACCCTCTACGCGCCCGGGACCGCAGCCCCGTACCTTTAGCCGCCATCCTAGGCAGCAAGCGTTACAATTCCCTCAACCCGCACTGGCGGATTTTCGGGGACGGATTTACGCGGCGGACCGCATCTTCACCAGAGCATTGGCGAGCTTGGCTGCAATCTGTTCGATTGGTGCCTGTTCGACGACAGCGCCTTCCTCAAAAGCCACGCGCGGCATCCCATAGACCAGCGCCGATGCCTGGCTCTGGCCGACGGTATAGGCACCCGCCTCACGCATGAGTTTGAGCCCGCGCGCCCCGTCACGACCCATGCCGGTGAGGATGGCACCGACCGCCATGGGGCCAACAGCCTTGGCGACGGATTCGAACAGCACGTCCACGCTCGGCCGATGGCCACTGGCCAGCTCGTCCTGGCTCAACCGGCATTTGAGCTGCCCCGACGACCGCTCGACCCGCAGATGATAGTCGCCGCGGGCCACATAGGCATGACCGGGTCGCAGAACGAGGCGATCTTCTGCCTCCACAACCTTGAGATCGCACAATTCATCGAGCCGCGCGGCAAAGCGTGCCGTAAAGCCGGGCGGCATGTGCTGGGCGATCACGACGGGCGGGCAATCGGACGGCATGCCGGTCAGCACGGCGCGAATGGCCTCGACGCCACCGGTCGAAGCCCCAAGGGCAATCAACGCACCATCGGGTGCAGCAGCGGTGCGAACAGCAACCTTTGGCGCCTCGGTGCGAACGGCAGCGCCTCGCACGTCCGTGCGCGCCGCCGAGCGGATCTTTTCTCTCAAATTGACACCGAAGGCATCAAGACCACCGGCAAATTCAGCGCTTGGCTTGGCCACGAAATCAACGGCGCCCAATTCCAGCGCCAGAAGAGTTTCACTGGCACCCTTGGTGGTCAGGGTCGAAACCATGACGACCGGCGTCGGACGCAAGCGCATGAGCTTTTCGAGGAAGGCCAGCCCGTTCATATTGGGCATTTCGATATCAAGCGTGACCACGTCCGGGTTCAGCTGCTTGATCTTTTCGCGCGCGTCGATCGGGTCAGTGGCCGTACCGACCACGTCGATGTCGCCGTCGCGCGTCAGCATGCGCGCAAGAACCTCGCGGATAAGCGCCGAATCGTCGACGACCAGAACCTTGATGGTCATGCTGCTACTCGCTTGGTCCCGGACAGGGACTGATAGATGGTTTTGCCGACGAGGCGGAAGCCTTCCCCGCCCGAGCCCAGATTTTCGGAGTGACCGATGTAGAGGAAGCCCTCGGGCGCAAGGACTTTGCCGAAGCGACCAAACACCATGCCCTGCGTCGGCTTGTCGAAATAGATGGCGACGTTGCGGCAGAAGATGGCGTCGAATGGGCCCTTCACGGGCCAGTCCGCGATCAGGTTCAGTGGCTTGAAGGCGACGAGCTCGCGGACGGCGGACGGCACGCGGACCGTGCCGTCGCCCAGATGCTCGAACGGGCGCGCACGGACGGGGGTAAGCCCGGCCAGTTCGCTCTCCGGATAGATGCCCCGTGCTGCCTTTTCGAGCACAGCCGTGTCGATATCGGTTGCCAGGATCTTGAAATCCCAGCGCTTGAGTTCGGGATAGGCGGCCAGCAAATCCATGCCGATCGTATAGGGCTCAGGGCCCGTCGAGCATCCCGCTGACCAGATGCGCAGGCGCGTGCCGCGCGGCTTCGCAGCGACCAGCTTGCCCACATATTCGCGCAGATGATCGAAGTGGTGATCTTCGCGATAAAAGCGCGTCAGATTGGTGGTCAGCGCGTTGATGAAATCCTGTTCCTCGGCAGCGCTTGCGCCGCTCTGAAGATAGTCGACATAGGCGTCAAAGCCGGTCAGGCCGAGCGCGCGCACGATCTTGGAGAGCCGCGAAATCACGAGGGTCCGCTTGGCATCGCTCAGAGCGATCCCCGCGACCCGATAGACCCGTTCCTTGATCCGCGAAAACTCGCGCTCGCTGAGGGAATACTCTCCCTGTTCCATATTTTCTTTCCTGAAGCCCCCGGGCTGATGGCCCTGTCCGGTCCCTGCCCCGCCAATCACTTGCGATTGGCGCGGTCAGAGATAATCCGATCTTGATCCTTGCAGTCCTTAGATTGCGTAAATTCCAGCCTGCCATCCGGCGCGATATTTGCGCTCCCGGATAGCTCCGGCCCGGCCAGCGACTAGAACAGCTCGATGTCGTCCGAAACGACGGGCCGCACCACGCGACGCTTGGCCAGCGCCAGTTCCTGCGTCGCCACGCTCATGCCCACATCGCTGTCGAGGCGCTTGACGAAGGCGCGCCCGGAATGCGGCTTGAACAGCACCCGCCGGGCGTAATTGCCGCCCAGATCCTCGCTCGTCGCCAGATAGCCTTCGTCGGCCAGGAACTGACGGACGAAGTCGATGTTCTTGGAGCCGACATCGTCGAGCGCAGAATTGATCTTGCCCCCGCCGAACACCTTGATCTCGAGATTGGCCTTGTTGCCGCTGCCCTGGGACAGGACCTTGTTGATCAGCTTCTCCATGGCAAAGGCACCGTAGCGCGCCGACGCTCCATAGCGATCCTTGGCCACGCCGGACTGCTCGGCGAGCAGAAAGTGGTTCATGCCCCCCACCCTGGCAACCCTGTCCCGGACACAGGCCGAAATGCATGATCCCAGCACGGTGGAGAAAGTAATGTCGGCAGCGCCTGACACGTGACAGTCGCCCTGGTGAACGGTGGTCACAACGCCGCGGTCAAACTCCGGAGGCAGCGAGTTATTCAGGGCCATTTATCGTATAGTACCTTTGACGGGCCTTAGAACTGCAGTCTACCCCGGGAATGTTATCCAAACGCTAACCACGACCCACAACGGGACCGTACGCGATGTCGCTGGCAACCCCCGGTTTAGAAATATGGCGATAGTATGGGACCGAGCGGTATGGGGTCACAGGCATGTCATTGAAGAAACTGGCGAGAGAACTGGACGAAACTGCGCGTCAGTCCGCCGCCATGCTCGAAGGCATTACCGAAGCCCTCGAAATGCTCTCCGATGGTGCAAATGCCGCCGATCCCGCCACGCGCAAGGCGGTCATGCTGATCATCATCGCCCTCCAGGGTCAGGACCGGATCGAGCAGCGCTGCCGCAACATGGCCCTGGCCGCCCGACAGTTCTCCCTGCTCCCGCCGACCGCACCCGAAAGCGTCTACGACGAGATCTGGGCGGGGCTGACGCTGGATGAACTCCGCGTGCCTGCCCTTTCCGGCGTGGCCAAGCATCAGGCACACGGCGAAATCGAGCTGTTCTAGCCCGACCGCATGTTAGTATTGGACGAAACAAAGTGGCGCCTTGAGCGCCTTTTTTGTTGCTTGCCTGTCAGCCGCCTAATGTCTGGAACCAAAAGAAAAAGGGCGCCACTGGGGCGCCCCTTTTTATTATCTCCAGGCGACGACCTTACGCGTCGAGCTTTGCGCCGCTGACCACGGCGTGCAGGTCGATCAGGCCGACCATGCGGCTATCGTGTGTGACAATGCCATTGAGCAGTTCGGTATCGATGGCATTGCCTTCTGGAACATTGTGGATGTCGTCCCGCGATACGGTGAGAATGTCCGACACGGCGTCGACCAGGATGCCGACCCACTTGTCGCCGACACTCATCACCACAACCACATGGTTCTTGGTCGGCGAGGTCTGGCCATCGCCGAAGCGGGCGCGCAGGTCGAAGATCGGCACGATCGTGCCGCGCAGATTGATGACGCCGCGGACAAACTCGCGCGTGTTGGGCAGGGGCGTCGCCCCGTTCCAGGCGCGGATTTCACGCACGGTGGTGATCTCGACCCCATAGGTCTGATCGCCGATCGAGAAAGCAATGAGTTGGAGCGTATTGGCGCCAGCAAGCGCCGTCTTGTCCCCAAGGTCGTCCCGTATCGCGAGGGCTTCCATTGTGCTGCCTTTCTGCCGTCCCGTGGGTCGGCTGTACTCTAAGCGCGGCTGGCGACCGCTTTACTGGTTCTCACGGACGGCTGGCCATGCCGCCCGTTTTGGCCGCTAGGCCGCATTCTGGTGGAATTGGGTGACCTTGAGGCCCTGCACGTCAACAATGAGGGCAACATTGCCGTCCCCGAGAATGGTACCGCCCGCAATACCATCCACGCGTTCGAAATTCTCTTCGAGGCTCTTGATGACAACCTGCTGCTGACCAATGATGTCGTCCACCACCAGCGCAACCTTCTGGCTGCCCTCTGTCTCACACAGCACCACAAAGCGTTCGTCCGCCGCCTTGGTCGACACCATCTCGAAGCGCTGGGCGACATCGATCACCTGAACATATTCGCCCCGGACCTGCAGCACCTGGCCGCCGGACGGAACGCGTTCAAACATCGCGCCCGAGCACTGGATGGTCTCCACGATCGAGGACAGCGGCACCACATAGGGATTTTCGCCAACCTTGACGAGCATGACGTCGAGCACGGCAAGCGTGAGGGGCAGACGCAGGGTCATGCGTGATCCCTTGCCCGTCCAGGAGCGGACGTGCACCGAACCACCGATCTTCTTGATGTTGGACAGCACCACATCCATGCCGACACCGCGGCCCGAGATGTCGCTCACCGCATCGGCCGTCGAGAACCCCGGCGCGAAGATGAGCTGGTCGATCTGCTCGTCGGTTGGCGTGATGTCGGGAGCCACAAGTCCCTTGTCGCGCGCCAGTTGCAGCACGCGCTCGCGGTTGATGCCGGCGCCATCGTCCTCGACGATGATGAGAATATTGCCGCCGGCCTGCTCAGCCGACAGACGAATGGTTCCGGTGTCCGGCTTGCCGGCAGCGCGACGCTTTTCCGGGTCTTCAATGCCATGGTCGGCCGAGTTGCGGATCATGTGCGTCAGTGGATCGGACAATTGCTCGATCACCGTCTTGTCGATTTCGGTGTTCTCGCCAATGGTCTCGAGCTTGATCTTCTTGCCGGTCTTGGTCGCAAGTTCGCGCACGAGGCGCGGCATGCGCGAGAAAACTGACTTCACCGGCTGGGCGCGGATTGCCATCACCGAGTCCTGCAGTCCGCGCGTCGTCTGCGCCAGCACTTCGAGGCCGCGCACCAGTTCGGTGTAGCGGGCCCGCAGAGTCTCATCCATCTGCTGGGTGAGCATGGACTGCGTGATCACGAGTTCACTGACCATGTTGACCACGCGGTCAACCTTGTCGAGGTCGACGCGGATCGACTGCACGCCGACCGAGCGGCGCTCGCCGTCTTCACCGTCACCACCAGTCTTGGCGGCAGCGGGCGGTACGATCTTGGCAACCGGCGCCGCGACAGGAACGCGTGGCGGCGTCGCCGCGCTGATTTCCTCGGCGAGATCGGCAAAACTCAGAGCCGGCTCTTCAGCAACCGGAGCGGCCGGCGAAACTGCTGGACGGGCCGCAACCTGCGCAACTTCATCATCGGTCAGCGCCAGAAGATCAGCGTAGTCTGACTGCTGCACGGCAGCGTGCGACGACGGTGCATCAGGCTGTCCGCTCGATATCCGCGCGCCGCCCAGCGGCACGATGGTGATTTCGCAATCACCCTCGACAAATTCAAAAACCTCGCGGATCGCCGCTTCGGTCAGATCAGGCGCCGAAAGAGTGATTTCCCAGGAGCAATAGACGCCGAATGGCTCGAAATCGCTGAGCGCCGGCACTTCGCCCATCACCGCACGTACGTTGATTTCGCCGAGCACGCTGAGTTCGCGCAGCAGCAGCAGCGGATCATTTGCTCGGGCATAGAGCTGACGGAAGGGGGTGAAGCGCACTTCCCAGCTGCCCGGCGCCACCTCGAGAGGCAGCGCTTCAAACGTGTCCTCATCGGCGTCGTCGATATTGAGCTGGACCATGACCGGCGTGAACTCGATGTCGAATTCTTCAATGATCTCGCCATTGAGGTCGTCATCTTCGCTGCCGGCACCGCTGCCACCGCGGGCGATCAGGTCAAAGCGGGATTTCTCCTCGTGACCATAATCGGCGGGCAATTCGTCGCCGGTCTTGGCGGCGTTGACATGGTCCGCGACAATGTCGTTGGCCTTAATGCAGAGGGTTACGACGTCGTCGGTCAGCTCGACCCGGCCGTCACGGACATAGTCGAGCAGCGTCTCATAGGCATGGGCAAAGCCCACCAGAGCGGTAAAGCCGAAAGCACCTGCACCGCCCTTCACCGAGTGAATGGCGCGGAAGACCGCATTGAGACGGTCGGCATCGCGTTCACCGGCTTCGATGGCAGCAAACTGCTCCTCGAGCTCAGTCAGCAGCTCCGAACATTCGTCGAAATATGTGGCCTTGAAATCGTCCAGGTCGCTCATTTTTGGCTGACCAGCCTCGCAGTTTGATTGTTAATGGACGACGCGCTGAATGACGCTGATGAGCTTGTCCGGATCGAACGGCTTGACGATCCAGCCCGTGCCCCCGGCGGCCTTGCCCTGGTCGCGCTTGTCCTGGCTGGTCTCGGTGGTGAGGATCAGGATCGGCAGGCTCTGGTACTGCCCACTGGCGCGCACATTCTTGATGAACTCGATGCCGTCCATGACCGGCATGTTGATGTCGGTGATCACCACGTCGACATCCTGGCTCATGAGGACATCGAGGCCCTGGCGGCCATCTTCGGCCTGCAGCACTTCGAAACCGGCATTGCTCAACGTGTGATGCAGCATCGCGAGGATGGTCCGCGAGTCATCAACGGTCAGTACGCGCAACGTCATTGTCTTATCATCCCTGAAAACTGGCCCGCCAGGCCCAGGCGCTCAACAGCGGCCATCATCGAAACGCTGGGCGCTTCGATGGCAAATTCAAAATCGTTTCTGCGTGCAGTCTCTGCGGCACTGACCAGCATCAAGAGCGCATTGGTAGACACACGTTCCACCGCGCCGGCGGCGACCGTGACCGGCCCTCGCTCGAGCGCTTCGATCAACTTGTCGCGGATGGCATCAAGCGCATCGAGATCGATAACCTCTGGCAAGGTAATCGAGTGTTTGTCCTGATTTGCCATGATGTAGCCTGCCCCCGGAGTTTTCTCCTGAGCGCCATATTCAGCCGCAACGGTTTAAGAAGTGCTAAGGTTGAAAGGCCCGAAACGGGTAGCTTGCAGTGGCCTGCTACTGCCTGTAACCAAACTTAACGAAATGCAGCGGACCTACGCCATGACCACCAAAATTGCCCTCACCGGGCTCGCCCGCGATCTCGCCGCCCGTGCCGAGGCAGGCAATCCAGTGCGCGTGGGTGTTATCGGATCTGGCGAGATGGGAACCGACCTCGTCACCCAGATGAGCCTGATGAAGGGCATCGAGATGGCGGCCATCGCCACCCGTCGCCCGCATACGGCGCTGGACGCGATGAAGATCGCCTATGACGGCGATGACAGCATGGGCAAGGAAGCAGACAGCCCGGCCCAGGCCACCGCTGCCATCGAAGCAGGCAAGATTGCCATTACCTCGGCCGAAACCCTTGTCACTACACCCAATATTGACGTCATCATCGACGCGACAGGCAAGCCGGGCGTGGCCGCGGACTACTGCCTCACCGCCATGGAGCACGGCAAGCACCTGGTGATGATGAACGTCGAAGCCGACGTCACCATCGGCCCGTATCTCAAGGCCCAGGCCGACCGGCTCGGCGTTGTCTATTCGGTTGGCGCGGGTGACGAGCCAAGCTCCTGCATGGAGCTGATCGAATTCGTTTCCGCTCTCGGCCTCGACATCGTCGCCGCAGGCAAGGGCAAGAACAATCCGCTCAGGCATGACGCCGTGCCGGACGACTATCGCGAGGAAGCCGCGCGCCGGAATATGAACCCGCGCATGCTGGTCGAGTTCGTGGACGGCTCCAAGACCGCCGTCGAAATGTGCGCCATCGCCAATGCTACCGGTCTCCTGCCGGATGTGCCCGGCATGCACGGCCCCAAGGCCGATCGCGACGACATGGCCAAGGTGCTCATCCCCAAAGCCGACGGCGGCATTCTCAACTCATCGGGTGTGGTTGACTTCACCATCGGCAAGGGCGTCGCTCCCGGGGTCTTCGTCATCGTCAAGGCCGAGCATCCGCGCATCATTGAGCGCATGGATGATCTCCATATCGGCCACGGCCCCTACTACGCCTTCTTCCGCCCCTATCACCTGACCAGCCTTGAGGTGCCGCTGACCTGCGCCCGCATCATGCTGACCGGCAAGCCGGACATGGTGCCGCTGCCGCGCCCGGTCGCCGAAGTCTGCGCCGTCGCCAAGCGTGATCTCCTGCCCGGCGAAACCTTCGATGCCATCGGCGAGACTTGCTACCGCTCCTACACGATGACCGTCACCGATGCCCGCGCCCGTGGCGCGGTCCCGGTGGGCCTGCTAGAAGGCGGCAAGGTCACCGCACCGGTGAAAAAGGGTGACCTGCTGACCACGGCCAACAGCCAGCCAGACAGTTCGACCCGCCTCTTCGCCCTGCGCCAGGAGCAGGATCGCATGCTGGGCTACTATGCGCCAAAGGCCCGGCCAGAGCCAGGCCTCAGCCGTCCTTAGCTGCCACGAATGGCGATCTTGCCCTTGCGTCCGGGTTCGCCGCTGGCGCGCGCCGCCTCGGCCACCTGCTCGATCGGGTAGGACGCCTCGATGGGCAGCACCAATTTGCCCGCAGCAGCATCCTGGATGAGTTCACCCAGCAGTTCGCCAATCCGCTGCGGCTTCACCGGCGGCTTGCTGCCCCAGAACCCCTTGACGATAATCCCCCGGAACAAAAGGTCTGCCGCCGAAATCGACAGCGGCCGCTCCGACATCGCGCCAAAGCTGATCAGTTCGGCCCCGTCGCTGGCAATTTCGAGCAATTGTATGGGGCCATCGCCACCAAGGGAATCGATCGCGCGCACCACTGGCGCGCCACGGGTCAGGGCCTTGGCACGCGCGACCCACTCCGGATCGTCCGTCGCAACCACATTGGCTATACCGATTTCCGTCATGGCTGCAACAGCGTCCGCTCGCCTGACCAGACCCAGCACATTGATGCCGCGCTCTGCGCCATAGCGCGCCACCAGCTTGCCCACCGCGCCATTCGCCGCGTTCTGAACAATCCACTGGCCGGGCTCGACACCCAGGCTTTCGAGCAGCATTTTTGCGCTGAGCGGCATGGAGACCAGCTGGCAGGCGGTCTCGTCGCTGACATTGTCCGGCACCGGCACGAGGCGGGCAGCGTCCGCCACATAATATTCGGCCCAGGTATGCATCGCCCCGCCGGCAACACGCTGGCCGATCGTCAAATTGCTGACGCCATCCCCCAGTGCCTCAACGACGCCGACCGCTTCCGTACCAGGCACATCCGGCAGGGCCGGCTTGTGTGCGTACTGACCGGCGATCGTCATCAGGTCATGGTTGTGGACCGGCGACAGCACCATCCTCACCAGCACTTGCCCGGCCCCCGGTTCCGGTCGCGCAGTCTCGGTGCTGGAAAGGACATCCGGGGGCGAACCGATTTGCGAATAGACGGCGCTCTTCATGGGTCAGGCTCCATTGTGCTGAGGCATCAGACATAGGCCGATAGTCAACCCGATCAAGCTCGGCTTGCCATTACGCGCCTCCGGCGCTAATTGCTGAGCAACAAAATCAGGATATTGCGATGACCGAAACGCTTGATCCCCGCGCGCCCATTCGCCAGCGCCATGAGACGCGCCTGCGCCTGCTCACGGCCAAAACCGTCACGGATATCACCCCGCTGATGCGCCGGGTCCGACTTGAGGGCGACCTCGAAGGCTTCGTCTCGCCCGCGCACGCCGACCACATCAAGGCCTTCTTCTTTCCAGAGGGCGTGTCGCCAAAGCTGCCTCCGGTTGGCCCGAACGGCGCCGAATTCGCCCCTGGCGAGCGCCCCGAAATGCGCGATTACACGCCCCGCTACTGGAATGTGGCCGAGGGCTGGATCGAGCTCGACTTCGTGCTCCATGGCGATGGACCTGCCGCAAGCTGGGCCGCGTCTGCGGTGCCGGGCAAAACCCTTGTCATCGGCGGGCCGCGCGGCTCCAGCGTCACCCCCATTGCCTTTGACTGGTATCTGCTGGTCGGCGATGAAACCGCCCTGCCCGCCATCGGCCGGCGCATCGAGGAACTCCCCGAAGGCGCACCCGTCGTCGCCATCATCGAGGTCGACAATCCCGCAGAGGAGCAGCAGTTCGAAACCAAAGCCGATCTGCGCCTCGTCTATATCCACCGCAATGGCGCCCCGGCCGGCACCACCAGCCTCCTGCAGGATGCCGTTGCCGCAGCGCAGTTCCCGCAAGGCGACGCCTATGCCTATGTCGCGGGCGAAAGCCAGATGAGCAAGGCGGTCCGCGCCCACCTCACCGACACACGCGGCTTCAACCCCGAGTGGGTGAAGGCCGCTGGGTACTGGCTGCTTGGCGTGGCCGACGCCCACGAGCCGCACTGATTGCGAACGGGCAGCCTAAGTCGGCTGCCCCCCGATCGTCTGGACGGCCGCAGCACCCTGGGAAATGCCCTTGGTGAGGCATTCCTCCGGACCAAGGCCTGATGTCAGCGCCGCAACAAAGCCGCCGGCGAAGGCATCGCCTGCCCCGGTTGTGTCCACGACGTCCACTGCTGGTGCAGCCTGAGCATGGCTTATGCCATTGCGATCGCCGAGGACCGCTCCAAGCCGACCGCGCTTGATGACCACCTGGCCGAACTGTTCGCCCAGGGCGCGGATCTGATCATTGAGATCTTCTTCTCCGGTAAGGCTGCGCGCCTCGTCTTCATTGGCAAAGATCCAGTCGAGCGGCCCGACCCAGTCCCGAAAATTGCTGGCGCCGACTTCTTCGAGAAACCCCACTGACGCGGGATCGATCGCGCAGGGGATGCCCCGCGCGCGGGCCGCCTCGAACAGCGCCTGCACGGCCGCCCGTGGTCCCGGCGCAAAGAGGCTATAGCCCGACACGAGGACAAATCCGGCCCCATCGAGCAGCGACGCCGGCAGGTCATCCGGTGACAGATTGAGGTTGGCACCCCGGTCGGTAAGAAAGCTGCGTTCGCCATCGGGCGATACGATGGTGACCAGAACGCCGGACGGCATTTCCCCGTCGGACGCCAGCGCCGGGACAACGCCCAAATCCCGGAAATGGGTGCCATAGCCCTCGACATCGGCCGCCCCGACACGCGCCGCAAACACCACATCCGCACCGGCTGCCGCGAGCCACACGGCCTGATTGGCACCCGAACCGCCCGGTCGCGTCCGGATCTGGGCCCGCCGGTCGGAGCCCATGACAATAGGACCCTCCGGCTTGACGATAATATCGGTCATCACGTCGCCGACGACGAGGACCCTAGTTTTCATGCGCGCCGGCCGGCCAGCGCCACGGCGATATCAGCGGCGACCTTCGCGTTGTTCTTGACCAGCGCGATATTGGACTGCAGCGACTTGCCTTCGGTCAGCTCGAAAATGCGCTGCAGCAGGAACGGCGTCGTCGCCTTGCCCGAAATCCCCTCGGCGTCGGCATCGGCCAGGGCCTGGGTGATGAAGCGCTCGATGGCGGAGGCTTCCCAGGCATCGCCCTCGGGGACCGGATTGGCGATCAGCACCCCGCCCATGCCCAGATCGTTCTGGATTTTCAGCATGCGGGCAACGCTTTGTGCATCATCGAAGCGATGATCGACCTTATAGCCGCTCTCGCGCGCCCAGAAGGCCGGGAAATCATCGGTGCCGAACCCGAGCACCGGCACGCCATTGGTCTCGAGCACTTCAAGCGTCTTGGCGATATCGAGAATGGATTTTGCCCCGGCGCAGACCACGGCCACGGGTGTACGGCCAAGTTCTTCGAGGTCAGCCGAAATATCGAAACTATCCTCTGCGCCGCGGTGCACACCGCCAATGCCGCCGGTCGCAAACACTGAAATACCGGCCAAGGCGGCGATCTGCATGGTCGTGGCCACGGTCGTGCCCGCCATCGCGCGATTGGCGAGGAGCGCCGAGAGATCGCGGCGGCTGGCCTTTGCGGCCTTGTGCCCTTCACGGGCCAGAATTTCGAGATCATCGCCACTGAGGCCGACCTTGAGCTTGCCGTCCATCACCGCGATCGTAGCCGGAACGGCCCCTTGCGCAGAGATGACGCTCTCGACGTCGCGCGCCATGGACAGGTTCTGCGGATAGGGCATGCCATGGGTGATGATGGTGGATTCCAGCGCCACCACGGGAGCACCGTTTGCAAGGGCTGCCCCAACCTCTGGCGACACGGACAGATAGGATTTCTCACTCATGGAATTTCATGGCTCCTGAACGCGGTTTGCCGCTGCGCGGGCAGCACTGGCGTCACGGTTGTGCGCTGCTGCATCATCTATGGTCAAGTCTGCAAAAACTTCCGCCACGCCGCCTTGCCGCCCCCCGAATTTGGCGATAATTTGGCGCCCACTGACGAGCGGAAAGGTCACTTCGCTGACGACACCCATTATTGATGGTGCACATTATGCGCCTCGATGTGAGCCCGGACCCGGGCAAATTGCAGCGAATTTGCCGGCCGCCTCCGGGCGCGCTTCCGAGACGTCCCTTCAGACCCCCATTCCTGATATTCCGGGTACTCAAAGATGAGCCCCCGGGGCTGAGCCGCGGCTCTTTCCGCGTTACAGGCGTTCTGCGCCAAACGGCCGTCATCCCAGACGCCATTGCCTCCACTATATATCCGTTGCAGGAGACACCCCAATATGAAGAAGTCGCTCGCCATTGCCCTGGGCGCTGTGCTGGCCGCCAGCTCCGCTCTTGCTCAGGAAGAACCCGTCCTGAACATTTACAACTGGTCCGACTATATCGCCGAGGACACGATCGCCAATTTTGAGGCGGAGACCGGCATCAAGGTCAATTACGACGTTTACGACAGCAACGAGATCGTCGACGCCAAGCTCCTGGCCGGCAATTCGGGCTACGACATCGTCGTGCCGTCGGGCAATTTCCTCGAACGCCAGATCATGGCCGGCCTGATCCTGCCGCTCGACAAGTCAAAGCTCACCAATCTGGGCAATCTCGATCCCGCCGTCATGGCGACCGCCACCGCGCAGGATCCGGACAATGCGCACGCCGTCCCCTATATGATCAACACCATCGGCCTCGGCTACAACACTGCCAAGGTCGAGGCTGCGCTGGGTGCCGACGCACCGCTGGACAGCTGGGATCTCCTGTTCAAGCCCGAAGTGATCGAAAAGCTCGCCTCCTGCGGCGTGACCGTGCTCGACAGCCCGTCCGAAGTCATGGGCATCGCCCTGCACTATCTCGGCCTCGATCCCAATTCGGAAAGCTCGGACGATCTGGCCAAGGCCGAAGAGCTGATGAACTCGATCAAGCCCCATATCCGCTATTTCCACTCGTCCCAGTACATCGACGACCTGGGCAATGGCGAAGTCTGCCTGTCGCTGGGCTACTCGGGTGACATTTTCATCGCCTCCGACAATGCTGCCGAAGGCACTGAGATCCAGTACCTGATCCCCACCGAAGGCGCCGCGACCCTGTTTGACTTCCTGGCCATTCCGGCGGATGCACCCCATCCCGAGAACGCCCACAAGTTCATCAATTACATCCTCGAGCCCGAGGTTGTTGCCGCCATCACCAACTACGTCTATTACGCCAACCCGAACCTGCCGGCGCTCGAGTTCGTGGACGAAGAAGTCAAGTCGAACCCGGGCATTTATCCGCCGGCAGAGACCATCGCCAAGGCGTTCGTGATGAAGGCGCACAGCCCCGATTACGAAGAGACCTTGACCCGCACATGGACCCGCATCAAAACGGGCCAGTAATAGTTTGACCAAGGGGCGGCGCCAGCCGCCCCTTCATCCTTTCCGGTAGAGTCCGCCATGGCGAAGAAGCCCCAGCTCGCGATCGACACCCGCCCTTGGCGCGACGCGGCGCACAACAAGCCGTTCGTGCGCATCAAGAACGTCTCCAAGAAGTTCGGCGACGTGTCGGCGGTCAATGATGTCTCGCTCGACATCTACCGCTCCGAACTCTTCTGCCTCCTGGGCGGATCGGGCTCCGGTAAGTCGACGCTCCTGCGCATGCTGGCCGGGTTCGAGACGCCCTCCTCGGGCACGATCGAGATCGACGGTCAGGACATGACCGAAGTGCCGCCCTACAACCGGCCCGTGAACATGATGTTCCAGTCCTATGCGCTCTTCCCGCATATGACCGTCGAGCAGAACATTGCCTATGGCCTCAAGCGCGACAATCTCCCCAAGCCCGAGATCGAGGCGCGCGTGGCCGAACTGCTGACCCTCGTCAAGCTGCAGGACTACGGCAAGCGCAAGCCGCACCAGCTCTCCGGCGGCCAGCGCCAGCGCGTCGCCCTCGCCCGCGCCCTCGCCAAGCGACCGAAACTGCTGCTGCTCGACGAGCCGCTGGGCGCGCTCGACAAGAAGCTGCGCGAAGAAACCCAGTTTGAACTGGTCAAGATCCAGGAACAGCTCGGTGTGACCTTCGTGGTCGTGACCCATGACCAGGAAGAGGCCATGACCCTGGCCACCCGCATCGGCGTCATGAACCAGGGCGAAATCGTCATGATCGGCGAGCCCACCGACGTCTACGAATATCCGAACTCCCGTTTCGTCGCCAATTTCATCGGCTCGGCCAATATGGTCGAGGGCACGGTCACCGAGGACGAGCCGGACCACGTCCGCATTCGCTCGGCCGAATTGGGCTGCGATATCTATGTCAGCCACGGCGTCGACTGCGCGCCGGACCAGATCCTCTGGTGGGCGATCCGCCCGGAGAAGATGTCCCTCAGCCGCGAAAAGCCCGAAAACCCGCACAATGCCAATGTGACGACCGGCGTCGTCGAGGAAATCGCCTATCTCGGCGATATCTCTGTCTATCAGGTGGCGCTCGAGAGCGGCAAACGCATCCGCGTCAGCCAGACCAACTCGGTCCGCGGCAATCCCGATGCCATCACCTGGGAAGAAACGGTCTATGTTACCTGGGAAGGTAACGCTGGCTCGGTGCTGACGGTATGACCAACACACACGCCCCCACCATCCCGCCACCCCGACGCCTCAAGCCCTGGAACGCGGTCGAGCGCGGCCTGGCCAAGGTCGGCATCACCGGGCGCATGCTGGTGCTCGCCGCGCCGTTCATCTGGCTGCTGGTGTTTTTCCTCATCCCGCTGTTCGTGGTGTTCGGCATTTCGCTCGCCACCAAGCAGTTCGGCCGCCCGCCCTTCTCGCCCCTTCTGAAGACCGACGAAGGCACGGTGCAGCTGACCCTGCACCTCAACAACTACATCCGCCTCTTCACCGACAATCTCTATGTCGCGGCCTATCTCAGCTCGATCCGCATCGCCGCCATCGCGACGGTGATCACCCTGCTTATCGGCTACCCGATGGCCTATTTCATTGCCCGCGCGCCGGGACAATGGCGCAACATCCTGCTGATGCTGGTGATCCTGCCCTTCTTCACCTCGCTGCTGCTGCGCGTATATGCGCTGACCGGCTTCATGCGCGGCAATGGCGTGATCAACCAGTTCCTTGGCCTCTTCGGCATTGAGCCGCTGGTGATGATGCAGACCGACTTCGCCGTCTATGTCGGCCTCGTCTACACGTACCTTCCCTTCATGATCCTGCCGCTCTTCACCACGCTGGTGAAACTCGACGACTCGCTCCTCGAGGCCTCGGCCGATCTCGGCGCGCGCCCGCTGCGCACCTTTCTGTCGATTACCCTGCCGCTGTCCGTGCCCGGCATTGTCGCCGGCTCCATGCTGGTGTTTATCCCGGCAATCGGCGAGTTCGTCATACCTTCGCTGCTCGGCGGCCCTGAAACCCTGATGATCGGGCGCGTGTTGTGGGACGAGTTCTTCACAGCGACCAACTGGCCGCGCGCGGCCGCAGTGGCCTGCGCCATGCTGGTTGTCGTGGTGGTGCCGATCATGCTGTTGCAGCGGTTCCAGAACGCCGTGGTGGAGAAGTAGCATGTTCCGTCGTGGCTGGTTCCTCCCCATCGCTGCCGTCCTCGGCTTCGCCTTCCTCTACGCGCCCATCGTTTCGCTGGTGCTGTTCTCGTTCAACGAAAACCGCCTCGTGACCGTGTGGACCGGCTTCTCGCTCAAATGGTATGGCGAACTGTTCCAGGACGCGCAGATGCTCAACGCCACCTGGCTGAGCCTGCAGATCGCCGCCATCACGGCGACGATCGCCCTTGTGCTGGGCACCCTCGCCGCCGTGGCATTGGTGCGCTTCCGCCGCTTCAAGGGGCGCACGCTGTTCTCCGGCATGGTCTCGGCCCCGCTGGTCATGCCCGATGTCATCACCGGCCTCTCGCTGCTGCTGCTGTTTGTGGCAATGGAGAGCGTACTCGGCTGGCCACAGGGTCGTGGCATGATGACCATCATCATCGCCCACGCGACCTTCTGCACCGCCTATGTCGCCGTCGTGGTGCAGTCGCGCCTCTCCGACTTCGACCGCAGCGTCGAGGAAGCAGCCATGGACTTGGGCGCCTCGCCGGTCCGCACCTTCTTCGACATTACCCTGCCCATCATCGCTCCGGCGCTGGTCTCGGGCTGGCTCCTGGCCTTCACCCTCTCGCTCGATGATCTGGTCATTGCCAGCTTCGTCTCTGGCCCGGGCTCGTCCACCCTGCCCATGCTGATCTTCTCCAAGGTCCGCCTCGGCGTCTCGCCTGACGTCAATGCGCTGGCGACCATCATCATCGGTATTGTCGCCCTCGGCGTTCTCACCGCAACGATCATCCAGCTGCGCGGCAAGCCGAAGAGAGCCCGCAGCTAGCGCTCTTCTTTCGCGCCCGGATCGCACCCGGGCGCGACACCTCTTCTTCCCCTCTTGATCCCCTCCCTCCTCCAAGGAAAACCAGTTGAACCCGCCGCTTTTCCGGCGTGACTGTTTTGTGACTAGACAAGAGAAGTCTTCGGGGCCAGTCTGTTGTCATGTTCAACCAACTAAAAGGAGGTGATCCAGTGTCTTATGAGATTTTGGTGCTCGAAGAAGGTCTGGGATTTAACGTGTTGACTGGGAGTGATCTCGGCTAACACCCACCTCCTGGGCCCTTGAGGCCATAGACTCAGGGAAGGGCTGTCCATTGCGGGCGGCCCTTTTCTGTTCCCCCTTGACGAAAACACTCAAGGCCTTGATACCGCTGGGCAGAATTCATGGGAGCTGCCTGCATGTCGGCCAATTTCGTACTGACCCTGTCCTGCACTGACCGGCCCGGCATCGTCGCGGCCATTACGACGGAATTGGCGGCCTTGAATGCCAATATCGGCGAGTCCAACCAGTTCTGGGACCAGGAAACCGGTCGCTTTTTCATGCGCATCGCCTTCACCGCACCGGACGGCGTCGATCGCGACATCATCGAAAAGGCCCTGAAGTCCCCGATCGCCCGCTTCGACATGCAGACTGCGCTGACCGACCAGAGCCAGCGCAAGCGCATCGTCATCATGGTCTCCAAGTTCGACCACACGCTGCTGCATCTGCTCTACCAGATCCGCGTCGGCTGGCTCGATGCCGACGTCGCGGCTGTCATCTCCAACCATGAAGATGCGCGCAAGGTCGCCGAAGATTCAGGCATTGCCTTCCATCACCTGCCCGTCACCAAGGACACCAAGGCCGAGCAGGAAGCCCGCGTTCTCGAACTGGTCAAGCAGTCCGGCGCCGACCTCGTCGTGCTGGCGCGCTACATGCAGGTGCTCTCGGACAATCTCTCGACCCGCCTCTTCGGCCAGGTCATCAACATCCACCACTCGTTCCTGCCGAGCTTCAAGGGCGCCAAGCCCTATCACCAGGCACATGAGCGTGGCGTGAAAATCATCGGCGCAACGGCCCACTACGTGACCCCGGACCTTGATGAAGGCCCGATCATCGAGCAGGAAACCGCCCGCGTCACCCATGCCATGAGCCCGGACGACCTCGTCGCCGCCGGCCGCGACATCGAAAGCCGCGTCCTCGCGCGCGCCGTCAAGCTCCACCTCGAGAGCCGCGTCATGCTCAACGGCAAGAAGACCGTCGTCTTCGGGTAAAAGCGCTCGCTCTCTACCAGCGCCGACATTGCCCGGTTCATCCGGGCAATTCACCTTCTGCCGCGCTGTCAGTCGCCCTAGGAAGCGACGTCCAGATCCTCAAGACGCAGCGAGTCGGCAAGGCTCGTCCGGTCCAGAACATCGCGGGTGGCCAGTGTCACCCGCTCGAAGACGTGGCGGATTTCGCACGACGCCTCGTCCTGGCAATCCTCGCATTTGCGATAGGCGATCTTGGAGAGACACGGCAGCGGCGCGATCGGCCCGTCGATCAGGCGCAGCACTTCGCCATACATGATCTCCTCGGGTGCCTTGACCAGCTCATAGCCACCCATGCGGCCCCGCCGGCTCGACACATAGCCCGCCCGCTTGAGCTCCAGCAGGATCTGCTCGAGAAATTTCTTCGGGATGGCCTGGTCCCGCGAAATCTCCCCGATCATCCGGCTTTCCCCCCGCCCGGCACGCGCCAGCGATACCAGAGCCCGGAGCGCATATTTGGCCTTTTGCGAAATCATTGGTCCTCACACGGCCTGACCCAGTTCCCGGTCAGGGCTTGGGTTCAGGCATGACGGGCGGCACTTCCGCCTCACTCTTGGTTTTCTCGTCTTCCGCATTGACCGGGTCCGGCACATTGCCACTATCCGGTTCCTGCAATTCCTCGTCCAGCGGCGCCGGCCCCACCGCTTCCTCCACGACAGCCTCTTCCTCCCACGGGGGAGGAGCCGTCGGCGCGTCCATGACAACGTCACCGTCCTCAAACCCGGCCTCGGCCTGGTCTGCCATGGTCGTCTCTACCGCTTCGGCCTCGATCTCGGGCGCGTCGACGACAGGCTCTGCGTTTTCAGAACCCGTGGAGCTTTCGTCATCCCTGTTTGGGGACGGAAGAGCCTCCTGAACCGCGTCTGGCTCGACGACAGCAACGAGCTCGTCGATCTCCGCCGGCGCCTCCCCAATGATTTGAGGCGTGATCGCTACAATCTCCGCCTCGGGCAGGACCTCGGGAACGGACGGCAGCACAGGCACGGGCGTCTCGTCTTCGACCGGTGCCTCGATGACCTCCAGCAGCCCCGGCTCTTCCAGTGCCGGCGTCGTTTCGATCTCGGCCGGTGGGGCAACGACCTCGACACTGTCAACCGGCGAAAGGATAGCGTCAGTGCTCTCACGCACGGCAACCGGCGCGACAACGGCCGCAGCCGCCTGCGCAACGAGGTTTTCCGTAACGGGCAGCTTGATCTCCGGCTCGGAAACGAGGGGCTCCTTTACGGCCGCTCCATCATTAAGACGGGTGAGAATGCCCCTGCCGATTTCCTGCTCGCCGCGGATCACATTGGTGGCGCCGAGATCGCGCAGAAATGCCTCTTCCTCGGCCGAATAGGCCCGCACCACGATCGAGATCGATGGGTTGAGCTTGCGGCCGCTTGCGCAAACCGACCCGGCTTCGAAAGCATTGGAGATGGCGATGATAAGATTATGCGCGGCGCCCAGATTGGCGAGCTTTAGCACATCGGCGCTGGCAGCGTTGCCGTAGACCACCTCAAAACCCTCGGCGCGGGCGGCGGCCACGTCATGGTCACTGTCCTCGATAACAACCACGCCAGCGCCTTCACCCTTGAGCCCAGCAGCGACGATGCGCCCAACCTGACCATAGCCGACAAGCACTGTGTGGCCGGTCTGCGCTGACGGCTCGCCGGTATCGTCATCAGCGCCCAAGGCACCGCGATCTACCCCGGCAGTCGTCGGAATATCGGTGGTGGCGGGCCCCTCGGCAGCGCGGGAAAGCTCGCCCGGCTCGATCCGGCCTTCCGGCTCGACGCTCCGCTTCTGGCCGAAGCGCGCTTCCAGCCGGGGCCGTATGGCCTCGACGCCCCAGAAGGCCAGCGGATTGAGAACGATGGAGATCAGCGCGCCGACGAGAATAAGATCCTGGCCCTCCTGCGGCAGGATGGCGAGTGCCACACCCATGCTGGCCAGGATGAAGGAAAATTCGCCGATCTGCGCAAGGCTCGCCGAAATGGTAAGGGCGGTCGACACCGGCCGACCGAACAGCAGCACGATGGCAAAGGCCGCCAGCGACTTGCCGATGACGATGATGAACACGGTCGCCAGCACCAGAAGCGGCTGATTGACCACGATCATCGGGTCGAACAGCATGCCCACGGACACAAAGAACAGCACGGCAAAGGCGTCACGCAGCGGCAGGGTTTCGTTGGCGGCACGATGGCTGAGTTCGCTTTCCGAGAGGATCATGCCGGCAAAGAACGCACCCAGGGCCAGCGAAACCCCGAAGAGCACGGACGACCCCAGCGCCACACCGAGCGCAATGGCGAGCACGGCCAGTCGGAACAGCTCGCGGCTGCCGGTGTGTGCAGTCGCGTGCAGCGCCCAGGGAATGAGCCGACGACCGACGATCAGCATGAAGCCCACGAAAGCCGCCACTTTGACGAGGGTTAGCGTGAGCACGCCCCAGATGCCGACCTCAACGCCGATCAGCCGCTCGACGAAGGAAACAAAGGGGTCATGGATGCCGGTGTCGGTGCCGTAGAGGCTGGCAATGGCGGGCACCAGAACGAGAGCGAGGACCATGGCAAGGTCCTCGACAATCAGCCAGCCCACGGCGATGCGTCCGCGCTCGCTTTCGATCAGGCGCCTGTCCTGCAGCGCCTTGAGCAGCACCACTGTGGAGGCCACTGACAGCGCCAGACCGAACAGCAGCGCCGCGCCGATCGACCAGCCGAGGAGCAGCCCGAGACCTGCGCCGAGCAGGGTCGCCAACCCGATCTGGGCGACGGCGCCTGGAATCGCCAGCGCGCGCACGCTCATCAAGTCCTTGAGCGAGAAGTGCAATCCGACGCCGAACATAAGCAGGATCACCCCCAGCTCGGCCAGCTGCGCGCCCAATTCCTGATCCGCCACGAAGCCCGGCGTATGCGGACCCACCAGAATACCGGCGAACAGATAGCCCACTAGCGGCGGCAGGCGCAGCCGGTTGGCGATCATGCCGAAAATATAGGCCAGCACCAGACCTGCGACGATTGTCGTGATCAGGGAGGTGTCGTGGTGCATGGTGGGGCTCCTGCCCGGCCGGGCAATGTCGATCATGATGATGTGGTATCACCGCGCCCTGCGCAAGCGCTTCAAGCGCTTGAGAGATCAGTCATTTGCAGGGCGGCCGTGATCCATCTCTACAGAGCCGGTCAAGTTTGGCGCAATCGTGGCGTCAGCGGACGATGGTGATCTTCTCCGCAGCCCGGGTAATGCCGGTGTAGAGCCAGCGCGCCCGCTCCTCGCGGAACACGAAGCTCTCGTCAAAAAGATAGACATTGTCCCACTGGCTGCCCTGCGCCTTGTGCACGGTAAGGCAGTAGCCGAAGGTAAACTCGTCAAACTGCCGCCGCTCCGGCCAGCTCATGGCATCCTCCTCGCCGGAGAAAAACGCCTTGTGAGTCATGACCTTGGCCTCGCCCTTGCCTTCGTCGTCGGCGAGCATGAGCGACCATTTGCCATTATTGCGCTTGAGCGCCTCGGTGACGATCCAGATCTGCCCGTTAAGCAGGCGCTTCCGCGGGTTGTTCCTGAGGCACACCATGCGGTCGCCGACCACTGGTTCGTGGAAGGGCAGGCCCTTCAATTCCCGCAGGCGATCATTATAGGTGAGGCGCGTTTTGTTCCGTCCGACAAGGACTTGGTCCGCTTCGAGCACAGCCTCGCGGTCCACCTTGTCGCGGCCGACGACGAGGGACTCGCCATATTGCCCATGCTCGATCGTACCGCCTTCGCGGACCTGCATGGACAGCTGGATGATCGGGTTGTCTGCCGCCTGCCGATGGATCTCGGTCAGCATGATATCCGGCTCTTCGGTGGTGAAGAAGCCGGCGCCCTGGACCGGAGGCAGCTGGAACGGGTCGCCGAGCACCAACACCTTGGTTCCAAAGGACAAAAGATCAGCGCCCAATTGCTCGTCGACCATCGAGACCTCGTCGATGACGATGAGGTCCGCGTCGGCAGCCGGGCTCTCCGGATCAAGGACGAAGCGCGGCTCACCCTCTTTTTCAGAGACCAGCGTATAGATCAGCGAGTGGATGGTCTGGGCGCCCTTGCAGCCGCGTTTGCGCATCACGAGGGCTGCCTTGCCGGTGAAGGCGGCGTATTTGACCGAGCGGATATCCTGCGCCAGATGCACGGCGAGCGTCGATTTTCCTGTGCCCGCCCAACCAAATAGCCGGAACACCTGCGGGCCATTGCGGTCCTTGAGCCAATTGGACACGGCGATAAGCGCCGCATCCTGCTGGGACGACCAGACCGGCATCAGACGATCCTCGCCGTGACCGTGCCGACGCCTTCAACCTTGCCCTCGAGCAGGTCCCCACGCACCACTGCAGCCACCCCGGCGGGGGTGCCGGTCATGATGATATCGCCCGGCGCAAGTGTCACGTAACGCGACAGATCGGCTACCACACTGTTAACATCCCAGGTCATTTCCGACAGCATTCCGCGCTGTCGGTTAACACCATTGACCTCGAGCGTAATGGCCCCGTCGGCCGGATGGCCACTGGCGGAAACCGGGGCGATGTCCCCGATAGGTGCGGAAAAATCAAAACCCTTGGCCATGTCCCACGGCCGACCGGTTTTCTTGGCGAGCGCCTGGAGGTCACGCCGCGTCAGGTCGATCCCGACGGCATAGCCGAAAATATGGCTCGCCGCGTCTGCAGCGGCGATATCGGCGCCACCCTTGCCGATGGCGACGACCAGCTCGATCTCGTGATGAAGATCACTCGTCTGCGGGGGATAGGGGATATCTCTCCCCCCCGACACGACAGCATCGGCCGGCTTGGTGAAGAAAAACGGCGGCTCGCGCGTATCCCCGCCCATCTCGAGGGCGTGCTCGGCATAATTGCGCCCAACGCAGAACACCCTTCGGACGGGAAACATCCCGCCGCCCGCAACGGGAATGGTGACCGGTGCGGGAGGGGCGAAAACGAAATCAGCCACGCGAGAATTCCTTTGCGTAAGGAGCGATGAGATCGCGATCCGCCGGACCAAGACGGTCCTGCGCGGAGAACGATTGGTGCCAATAGGGATAGAGCAGCGGCGGGCGGCTCACCTGATCCAGCCTTTCCCGCTCTTCGGCGCTGAGCACAAGGCTTGCCGCCGCGATATTGTCACGGAACTGCTCTTCACTGCGTCCGCCGATGATGGTCGAGGTGACGCCCGGCCGTCCGAGGAGCCAGCTCAGCGCCACCTGCGCGCCGGAGACACCGCGCTCTTCGGCGATGGCAACAATGGTGTCGATGACGTCGTAGAGCTTGTCCCAGTCATAGACCGGCGGCTCGCGGAACCCGCCGACATGCCGGCCGCTCTCGGGACCACCTTCGCGACGGTATTTTCCGGAGAGCAGACCGCCCGCCAGCGGCGACCAGACGAAGATGCCAAGCCCCTGATCCTGCGAAATGGGCACGAGTTCATATTCGGCGTCGCGGCTATGGAGCGAATAATGGATTTGCTGGGAGACGAACCGTTCGCCGGCCCGTTTGTCGGCGGCCATCAGCGCCTTCATGATGTGCCAGCCCGAGTAGTTCGAGCAGCCGATATAGCGGACATGGCCGTGGCGCACGAGCGTATCGAGCGCTTCCATAGTCTCCTCGATGGGGGTCATCCCATCCCATTCATGCACCTGATAGAGATCGATGACATCGGTCTGGAGGCGCTTGAGGCTGGCCTTGCACTGCTCGATGATGTGGTGGCGCGAGAGCCCGATCTGATTGGGCCCCTCACCCATCTTGAAGCGGACCTTTGTGGCCACCAGCGCCTTTTGTCGCCGCCCATTCTCCTTGAGCACCGCCCCAAGAATTTCCTCGGACACCCCGGCATTATAGACATTGGCCGTGTCATAGAGATTGATGCCGGCATCGAGGCAGAGGTCGACCTGACGCGCCGCACCCGCAAGATCGGTGTGGCCGATCCGCTCATTGCCCCCAAAAGTCATCGTCCCCATGGTGAGAACCGAGACTTTCAGACCTGAGCGGCCGAGATAGCGATACTCCATCGGGCATTCCTCCTTTGTTCTATTCTACAGGGCTAAAGAATTGCCCCTTTCGGGTCAATCTGGCTTTATGCGCTGAGGAGATTTGGGAGGGGTTTCATGTCTGATCCGAAACCGGACCACAGCGTCCTCTGCAGCTGTCATTGTGGCGCGGTGACCCTGCGTCTCGCCCATGCGCCGCTCGAGGTCACGCACTGCAACTGCAGCCTCTGCCGCCGCTATGGCGTGCTCTGGGCCTATTATTCCAAGGCGGAGGTGACCATCACCGCCGAGCCCACCAATGCCTATGCGTGGAACGGGCAGCACATTGACTTTCACCGCTGCAGCACCTGCGGCTGCGTCACCCACTGGTACCCCCGCGCCGCAAGCCGGGACCGGCTGGGGATCAATGCGCGGCTTCTCGATCCGGCAGTGCTGGAGGGCGCTCGGGTAAAACAGGTCGACGGCGGCGGGACGGGGATTTTTTATTAGCGCGAGGAACAACGGCTCCTGCGCTCCCTCCCCCTTGTGGGGAGGGTAGCAAAGCTCGGCCGAAAGGCCGTAGCGGCGCTGGGGTGGGGGCTATTAAATTGCGGGACACCCGACCCCCACCCTCATTCCGTCCCCACAAGGGGGAGGGAGGCCCCATTCGCGCTCGGGGCACGATCTCACGACAAACGTCGTCCCCGACCGGCCCCCCCTATTCATCCCCATCGTCATTGCCCGGCCCGTCCGGGCAATCCATCGTGCCACAAAACTGGATCATCCACGCAAGCCGGGTGATGGGTACGCGCGGATGAAGATCCCACCCATCTTCGATGCCATGTGCATTCCCCCAAAAGCCTGATAGAGGCTCGAGGACCTCTTCTTCCGAGCGCTTGCCGTGCGGCCCAACACTCTTCTTGTTCCTGTTCTCCTCGTCACGCTCGGCATGGTGTTCACCGCGACCGGGTCGAGCTTTGCCAAGATGCTGTTTCCACTGGTGGGCGCAGCCGGGGCGACGGCGCTGCGCCTGACGCTGGCGGCGCTGGTGCTGATCATTGTTTTTCGGCCATGGCGCCATGCTCTCGACGGCAAGCAGAAGCGTGCGGTGCTGCTCTATGGGGTGGCGATGGGCTCGATGAACCTCTTCTTTTATGCCGCCATCTCCCTTATTCCGCTCGGCCTCGCCGTGGCGCTGGAGTTTACCGGCCCGCTGGCGGTAGCGCTGTTCGGGGCCCGGCGTCCGCTCGACTTCTTCTGGATCATTCTTGCGGTCGCTGGATTTGCCCTGTTGCTGCCCTGGGCCGGGATCGAGGGCGACGTCTCGCTGATCGGCATTGTGCTGGCGCTCTGCGCCGGAGCCTGCTGGGCCGGCTATATCGTCTTCGGCCAGCGCGCCGGGACCGGTGGCGGGCCGCATACTGCAGCGCTCGGTGTCGGTACGGCGGCGGTCATCGCCCTGCCCTTTGGCATAGCCGAGGCCGGCACGGCCCTGCTCGACGTGTCCATCTGGCCCCTCGCCCTCGCCGTGGCCCTGCTCTCGAGCGCCATTCCCTATGCGCTCGACATGGTGGCGCTGCCCAAAATCCCCTCGCGCCTCTTTGGCATATTGATGAGCGGCCAGCCCGCTCTCGCCGCGCTGTCGGGCCTTGTCATCCTCGGCGAGCGGCTCTCGCCCCTGCAACTGGCCGGCATGGCGGCGATCATCTTCGCCTCGATCGGCGCCACCGCCACCATCGCGCGCCCCCGCGCCGAAACAGAGCCGGGAACGTGACTGGATTTTTGGGTGCTATGGCGCAATAGTTCGCGCCAAACCGGAGGAGGGGTGCCCCGATGCTCTACGCTGTTCTCTGCTACAATGACGAAAAAGCGGTGTCCGAATGGACGCCGGAAGAAGACGCTGCCTGCATGGAGCGCCTTGGCGCCGTCCAGGCGCAGATGAGTGATAAGGGCAAGCTCGGCCCGGTGGTGCGCCTGTGGAACACCGACGAGGCAAAAACCCTGCGCAAGAGTTCCGGCGAGCCTGTTGTCTTCGACGGCCCCTTTGCCGAAACCAAGGAGCAGTTCCTCGGGTTTTACGTCGCCGATTGCCAGAATATGGACGAGGCGCTGGATTTCGCGCGGGATCTCGCCAAGGCAAATCCAGATGGCGGCTCCTATGAAATCCGCCCGCTGCGCCTCTATAATCCGAGCGCGTTGGCGGAGTAGGCGCAAGGGCATGAGGGCGGCGGCTCCGCCCCGCTCTTTCTGCTCCCGGCTTGATCCTTGTCAAAAGCGGTGCCCTGACGGCGTGTTAGCACAGCTCCAGAAATAGTTCTGGTGCGGAGCACAAGCATGGCCAAGCCGTCGCCCCCGATGGGCGCGCTGCATGCAGCCTATCAAGAGATGTTGGCCATCTGCGATGGTCTCGAGGCGCTGGCCGACGCCCTGCCCGGGCGCGTCGACGCCGCGCTTTGCCACCGGCTGATCGAGGGGCTGGAGCCCAGCCTCAAGACGCTGCAGACGGCCGAAGCGGCCCGACTGTTCCCGCTCCTGCTCATCAGCGACCCCGACGCGGTCGAACGCCGCCAGAAGGCGCAGCGCGCTGACACGGCCGCCGCCGCGGAGGTGAGCGATGCGCTGCGCGCCCTGATGCGTGGCGAACCCCGGCCCTCCGCCGATGCGCTCGGCTATTTGCTGCGCGCTTTTTTTGACAGCATGCGGCGCCATGTGGCGACCGAAAGTGAATGGCTGCGCCTTCTGGCGCTGGACCCTGAAAGGATCGCCAATTGACCCCGACGGCAGACCTTGTCGAACGCTATTCGACGCCCGTACCGCGCTACACCAGCTATCCCACCGCGCCCCATTTCCACGCCGGGGTGACCAACAGAACCTATGCCTCCTGGCTGCAGGGCCTGCCGGCCGACGCCACGATTTCGCTTTATCTCCACATCCCCTATTGCGACCGGCTGTGCTGGTTCTGCGGCTGCCAAACCAAGCACACGCTGCGCTACGAGCCGATCGCCGACTATCTGCGCGCCCTTTATGCCGAGATCGACTGGGTATCGGCCCAGCTGGACGGCCGCGGACTGGTGGCGGCCATCCATCTCGGCGGCGGTTCGCCGACAATGCTGAAGCCGGCCGACCTGCTCGCCCTGCGGGCGCGGCTCGCCGAGCGCTTCACCATCGCCCCGAAAGCAGAAATCAGCATCGAGATCGACCCCAACGACATCGACGACGGCCGCTATGACGCCATGGCGCAGTTCGGGCTGACCCGGGCCAGCATCGGCGTGCAGGATTTTGATCCCAAAGTGCAAAAGGCGATCAACCGGCTGCAGAGTTTTGAGGATACGCGCGACGTGGTCGCGGCGATGCGCCAGCGCGGCGTGCGCTCGGTCAATCTCGATCTCCTCTATGGCCTGCCGTTTCAGACCCAGGAGGGGCTGGCGCAAACCATCAGGGCGGCGCTGTCGCTCAATCCGGATCGGGCGGCGCTCTTTGGTTATGCGCATGTGCCGTGGATGAAGACGCATCAGAAGATGCTCCCGGAGGATGCACTGCCGGGCAAGCACGATCGGTTCGCCCAGGCGCAACTGGCTGCGGATTTGCTGGTCGCGGGCGGCATGGAGCCCATCGGTTTTGATCATTTCGCAGTGCCGACCGATAGCCTCGCCATAGCGGCGCGGACCGGCACGCTGAAGCGCAATTTCCAGGGCTATACCGATGATGCCGCCGATGCGCTGATCGGGCTCGGGGCCTCGGCCATCGGGCAGATGCCGCAGGGCTATGTGCAGAATATCACCGCCACCGGCGATTATTCCCGCGCTGTGCTGGAAGGCGGCGTTGCCGTGGCGCGGGGCTTTGCCCTGACCCCGATCGATCGGCTGCGGGCAGAGGCGATTTCAGCTCTGCTCTGCCGCTATGCCCTCGACCCGAGGGACCTTGAGGGTTTCTGGGGCGGCGGCAAGGCACTGATGGAGGAAGCGCGACAGATCGCCCTGACCGATGTGGACGGGATGACCGCCATGGACGGCGAGTGCTTCGTCGTGACGGAAAAAGGAAAACCCTTCGTGCGCACCATCGCGGCCCAGTTCGACACCTATCTCGCCGCCGGAATGGGCCGGCACTCGCTGGCGGTGTGATGCTTATTCCACCAGCAGTGGCGGCAGGCTGAGGTAGCGTGTCGCCACACGCTTGCGTGCGATGTCGGCCCAGACGGCATCGACCTGCTCCGGCGTCAGGCCAGCGGCCTCCGCCACCTCTTCGCGCGGAAGACTATTGTTGAGGCCGAAGAGGCAAAGATCCATCCGGTCATAGGGGAGCGCGAAGTAAAACTCTTCCTGGCTCTGCGCCATCGACCAGGTGTCGGTGGTCGGCGGCCGTCGGCAGATGGCTTCGGGCACGCCCATATGGGCGGCCAGCTGATAGACCTGAGACTTATAGAGATGGGCGATGGGTTTGAGATCCGCCGCGCCGTCGCCGTTCTTGACGAAGAAGCCCTGGTCGTATTCGAGCCGGTTCGGGGTTCCTATGACGGCATAATTGAGCCGGTCGGCGTGATAATATTCCATCTGCTTGCGGGTGCGCTGCTTCATATTGGTGGCAGCGATGATGCCCTGATAGGCCTCGGCGGTGAGCCGGATTTTTTGCGTCTCGCCAGTGGGCGATTGCACCACCAGCGAGGAAATGGCGATGCCACCGCCCGAGAGCGGATCGGCAATGACGACCTTGCAGCCCCAACCCTCGCCAAACTCGGGCACCAACGTGCGGATGAAAGTGTCGCGGCGCGAATAGCACCCCATGGCCGCCAGCGCTGGGCCGATGTCTTCCACTTCGGCGGTAAAGCCGAAGGTGCTGGCTATCTGCCGTCCGAGCTCGAGGCTCTCGGGATCGGAGTCATTCTCCGGCATGAAAATCCCAAAGACCCGCTCAGGCCCCACCGCCTTCACAGCCAGCGCGGCGCAGAGGCTGGAGTCGATGCCACCCGAAAGACCGAGCACGAGGCCGCGCCGCTTGAGGTCGGTGCGCAATTGATTGCGCATGGCGCTGGTGATGCGCGCAATTTCGGCCTCGGCGTCGATGACCAGAGTTTGGGGCGACAATCGGCTCATCTCAGGAACTCTCCAGGCTTTCGGCGGCAAGACGGCGGCTAACCTTGCCCGTATCGGTCTTGGGCAGGCTGTCGCGGAACTCAACGGATTTGGGCACCATGAAATCCTCAAGATTTCGGGCGCAGTGACGGATGACATCGCGCTCGCCGAGCTCGGGATCGGATTTCACCACGATGGCATGGATGGCATGGCCCAGCACGGGATCGGCCTTGCCGACCACCACGGCTTCAACGACGCCCGGGCAGGAGACGAGCACCGCCTCGACCTCCTTGGGCGCAACCTTCTCGCCGCGGGTCTTGATGATGTCGTCGGTGCGCCCGACGAAATACAAAAAGCCCTCGTCATCGGCGTAGAAGAGATCGCCGGTGTAGAGCACTTTTTCCCAGGGGTTCGGGCCCGGGCGGAGGGCCTTTTCGGTGGCCTCAGAATTCTGCCAATAGCCCTGCATGACATGGGGCCCGCGGATGACCAGCTGGCCGACCTCTCCCGGCGCGACACGCTTGCCATCATCGTCGACGACAAAGGCTTCGGTATTGGGAATGGCGATGCCCACCGAGCCCGGCTTGTCGTCCAGCCGCGACGGCGGCAGATAGGTGCAGCGCTTGCACTCGGTCAGGCCATACATGGAGAAAATGGTCGTGCCGGGCAGCAGCACCCGCAGCCGCTCGATATGGGCGGGCGGCAGCGCGGCGGCGGTATTGGAAATATAGCGCAAATCGGGGAACGAGCCGGGCTCCAGATCCTTCATATTGAGGATCATCGCCGCCATGGTCGGCACCAGCGGCAGGCCGCTCACCTTCTCGCGCCGCATGATCTCGAAGATCGCCGCCGGAAAGGCGAAGGACTTTTCGATGACCAGCGTGGCGCCGAGCTTGACCGCCATCAAGAGCTGATAGAGCCCATAGTCGAAGGCCAGCGGCAGCACGTTGAGGATGATGTCATCCTCGGTGTTTTCGAGATAGGTGGTTATCGAAGTCGCCGCCGCCTCGATATTGCGGTGGTTCATCATCACGCCCTTGGGCCGGCCGGTGGAGCCGGAGGTGTAGATGAGCATGGCCAGATCGCTGTCGATGCCGCCATGATCCCGCCGGACCGCCGGCGCCGCCAGAAGCGTTTCGAGCTGCACCGCATGGGGCAGCGCGGCGCTTTCACCGGCTGAGATGATCACCGAAAAGTCGGCCCCTTCCCCAATCGCCTCAGCCACCGCCCCGGCAAGCCGGGCCTGGGTGATGATGGCCTGCGCCTGGCAATTGCCGGCGATGAAGGCCAGCTTGTCCGGCTTGGTCGAGGGATTGATCGGGCTGAAAGTCGCGCCGGCCTTGAGCACGGCAAAGATCGCCACGGCCGCTTCCCAGCCATTATCGAGATAAATCAGCACCCGATCATCGCGACGCACGCCATAGGCGACGAGCCCCGCGGCCAGACGGTCGCTGAGATCATCAAGTTCGGCATAGCTCAGCCGCCGCTCGCCCACGACAAGCGCGGTCTTGTCCGGCAGCCGGGCGGCGCTATGGCGCAGGAAGTCCTCGACGCGCATGGTCGGTCCCCGCCTCAGGCGGCAGCGCTCTGCTGCTTTTTCTCGATATAGGCGGCGATGGCGCCGACGCTGTCGAGATTGGCCGGGATGATCTCGCTGTCGGCGACCTTGATCCCAAAACTCTGCTCGATGTGGAACACCAGCTCGAGCACGCCAGTGGAATCCACATAACCATTGTCGATCAGCGAGGTGGTGTCCTCGATCGGCTGGCTGGTATCGCCGAAGAGGAAGTTCTCGACGATGAAGTCACGGATATTGGCCTTGATATCAGTCATTGTTGTCCCGTTTTGCCGCTGGTTCGTCACTCTGCTGCCTGGGTGGCAGCATTCGGCCACCGGGTGAATTCCCGGTGCCAGATCTGGGTAGAAAGAATACCGACATAGGCGGTGTTGTCCCGAAAGCCCTCGACCCCACTGGTGCCGGCCTTGGCGACGAGCTTGGCCACGGCCTTGGGGTTGAAGAGCCCGGTGTCCTCTATGGCTTGAGGCGAGAGAAGCTCGCGCACATAGTCCGGCGCATCGGCCGTCGCAAAGGCCTGGCTGTCAGGCGCGCGATAGGGTTGCTTGGTGCGATTGTTGATCGCCTCGGGCAACAGGTGCCGCGTTGCCCGCCGCAGGATGTGCTTTTCGACCAGCCCCTTGAGCGTCAGTTTTGGCGGCAGTTTTGCCGCCAGCGCCATCACCCGGTGGTCAAGGAAGGGAAAGCGCCCCTCGATGCCGTGGGCCATGGCCATCCGGTCGCCCTGCGAGGAGAGAATATAGCCTGGAAGCAGGAACCGGCTTTCAAGATATTGCGCCTGATGCTGGGGATGCCAGTGGGCGAAGCGGCTGGGAAGAGTTTCCGCCAGCGCGGCCGCCGCATCGTAATCGCCCAGGGATTGGCGCAGATCCGCCGAGAAGAAAATCTTTGCCGCCGCCGTCGAACGATAGCGCGGACGATGGGAGGCAAGAGGATCGGTGAGGAGATCCGGCGTCACCCCGAAAAAGGCTGTCAGATAATCAGCCGACTGGTTCTGGAGCCCCGGAAGATAGGGATAGAGCCGCTTGAACAGCAGCGGTCGGCGCGCCGAACCGGGCTGCCCCGCCGCAAAGCGACGGACCTTGTCTTCCTTGAAAATGTCGTAGCCGGCAAAAACCTCGTCGGCGCCCTCCCCGGTCAGCACCACCTTGATGCCGTTGTCCCGCACAAGGCTTGAAAGGCGATAGAGCGGCGCGGGCGCGGTGCGCACGATGGGTCGCTCGGTATGGGCGATGACGGCAGGAAAGGCCGCCGCAATATCCCCATTGCTGCAGGAAATGGCGCGGTGGTCCGTGCCCAGAGCCGCAGCCATGATCGCCTGGAATTGGGTCTCGTCATGCTCGGCGCTCTCAAAGCCCACCGAAAAGGTGGAGAGCTTCTGCTCCGTGTGCCGCAAAGCCAGAGCGGCAGTGATGGCAGAGTCGAGGCCGCCGGAGAGATAGGCCCCCACCGGCACGTCGGCCCGCATGCGAATACGGGTAGCGTCATCGAGCAGCGCCAGGACCTCATCGGCCAGCGCGTCCTCGGAACGTGTGTCATACCCATCCGCGCGATCGGGGAAGTCGAAATCCCAATAGCGCTGGATACGGGTCTGCCCGTCTTCGATCACCATGAAATGGCCGGGCGGCAGTTCCAGAATGCCCTGAAAGCCGGTGAGCGGCGCCAAAGGCGCCCAGAGCGTAAAGATCTCGTCGAGCGCCACCGGGTCGATCTCGGCCTCGATGCCGGGAACCGCCAGCAACGCCTTGATCTCGGACGCAAAAAAGATGCCCTCGCGCCGCCGCGCATAAAACAGCGGCCGCACGCCGACACGGTCGCGGGCGAGGAACAGGCGGCGGCGCTTGCCGTCCCACAGCGCAAAAGCGAAGTCGCCATTGAGCTTTGCAAGACACTCCACGCCATGCTCGGCGTAAAGGTGCAACAGAACTTCGGTGTCGCTGCCGGTGCGGAACACATGGCCATTGGCCTCGAGCTCCTGGCGCAGTTCGACGAAATTGAAAATCTCGCCATTATAGGCGAGCATCAGCTCCGGACCTTCGAGCGCCATGGGTTGCTGTCCGTAGGCAATGCCGACGATCGACAGGCGCCGATGCCCCAGGCCAATGCCCGGCGCCGCCCAGACACCACTGGCGTCCGGCCCGCGATGGGCAATGGTATCGGTCATGGCGCGCAAAAGCGCTTGCCCCTGCTCAGGGGCAAGTTCAGTGCCGCAATATCCAGCAACCCCACACATAGGAGTTCTGCCTCTCCGTTCCACTTCGGAATATTACAGGACGCGAGCCCTGATTAGGATGCTTCCAACTGTTCTACTCTCTTTGCATTTTGCAAAGGAGATTAAGATTCACAGTTAAGAAAACTCGTGACCGACCAGTCTCGACCATCTTTCGCCCACCACTCCATTGAAGTGCGCATCGCCGTTCTGAAAGCGCGCCACCAAGCCCTTGTCAGCGCTGGAAACAACGCTCGCCCCATGACGGAACATCAAACAGCGACGTTCGAGAAGAGCATCAAAGAGGGCTGGGCTGGTGCGGCCGCGCACGGCCACGGCACCACGCGCGGCCGCATCCTTGAGAAGGCAGTCGATGACAAGACCGGCATGGCTGGGCGCCGCTAGAATATCGAGGACCCGCGCCGTGGCGCCTTCTCGCTCATAATAGGCAAAGGCCCCGAGGCGCTTGCCGCCGCGGGCAACAACCGCGCCGAGGCGCAGCTGTCCCTGGCCGGACTTATGATGCAGGTCGTCGCCGAGCTGCTCGAGCGCAGCATCGGTCCACGCCCGGCGGATGGCAAAGCTGTCGGTAAAATCCACGACCGCAGACAAAAAGCCCTCGGTCGACAGGTCGTCGACGCCGACATTGCCGGGCAGCTTGAAATCCTCGGGAAAACTCGCCCAGCGCAACTCTGCCTTTTCGGCGCGCGCTCGTCGCACCCGACCGTCGGCGAGGCGAGCCAAGCCCGCCATGAGACCGAAAGCGGGCACCCGTCGCTGCGCCGTTTCGAGCGCAAAACCGCCCGGCCGGATGACGCGCACCCAATCGAGGCTATGGCGGGAGAGAACGTCCCCGCGCAACTGCCGCCACATCGACAGGGTGGCGTCGCCTGCCGTCTCACTGAGCGACACGTCCTGGGCACCAGCCAGGAAGGATTTGAGAAGGCGCGCTCCCGCGAGCGGGTCGGCGTCATGCCCGTCGACCATCAGTGCGCCGCAGACCGCCGCCTTGAGCGAGCGCCCCTCGAAAGTCATGGGCTGGGCGGTGACGCCGATGAACCCGGCAATGTCGCCCCCATCACGCTCGTAGACGAGGGAGGGCATGGCCGGATCGGCATAGGGGCCGGAGACAAACAACAGGTCGAGATAATCGCGCAGCTGCGCGCTGGGCGCCGCTGAAGAATGGCGCAACTGCCGCTGGAACAGATGCGCGACGGCGCCGACGTCGGCGGCAGCCAATGGTCGGATCTGGGCAGTCATGGTCAGAAAAAGTCCGTCATCAACCGGCTCCAGCCTTCTCCGGCCAGGCCACCCATGTAGATCTCGTTGCGCTCGATGGCCGTCTTGACGCTATCGAACCGGGTGGCGACGCAGGAAAAGCTGCGGTGACGGAAGCTTACACCCCGATGGGGCGACAGGGCGCCGACCATATGCGGCTGGGCGCCACCGCTCGCCTCGACCGCTCCCCATGCACCGAGCTCGGCGAGCATGGTGGCCGCAACCGCCGCTTCCTTGCCGCCGAAAGCCAGAAGGTCGAGCACGCGCACGGATTTGCGCGGACCGAAATAGGCGGCAAGGCATCCGACATAATCGCCCGTTCGGTCGATGAAGCCGAAATAGCGCAGCGTCCCCAGACGGGTGTTTTCTTCGGCAAGACCAAGCAGATGCAAAAGCTCATCCTGCGTCCAGTCCGGGCGCACCGGGAACCGCGCGATCATCCCGGGGACGAGCGCTGCGAATTCTTCCCGGCCGATTTCCGTCATCTCGAGCCGCTTCTGCGGCGCCGGCCGCGGGCGCAGCGCCTCAATGCTTCGATCGGCCAGGTCGGTCAGGCCATCGACCACCGCAGGCAGTCTCACCTTTCGGGCGATGGCACTGACCGGCTTGAAACGGCAGCGCCAGTCGAGCGCCTGCACGGGCAGGCTCGCCCCGCCACCGGCCAGCCAATGGCCAACGCCTTCATGCGAGCCGCTGTCGGTGAACAGGAGGTCCTGATGGCGCGCTCGCAGCGACATCACAACCCGGGCAGCCGCCTTGGGATAACGCTTGTCGGCCATGAAGGCGCAGGTCAGCTTTGCGGTCACGACCTCGTCGTAAATGCGGTAGCGCATCGGCACGAAGGCGATGGCGGCGCCGATCTGGCCGGGCGCAATATCGCTGACCAAGCCACCACCCGCGTGGCGCCCTTCCAGAAATAACGCGCTGAAATATTGGGAGAATCCCGCCCTGTTTCCTTTACCGCCACGAAAGACGTCGAAGAACAACGTCTCGATCTGTGGCAAGTCATCACGGGTAATGGGGCGCAAATGCCGCGATTGTGACATTGCGGGCTCGTTGGGAGTGCTTACAGTTCGAATTTCGTCGGACAGCATGTCGCACCAGATCTCATCTCGGTACGCTTCCAATATCATGATCGCAGGACAGCAGACTTTTCTTTGCTGAAGGCAGTTAACAAAGATCGTCTTAACTACCTTGCGGAAAAGGCGCTGAGTTTGGCACCGACGTGATTTATAAGCGGACCGGCATTCAATGACGGGCAAAACTGCATGTATCAGCCTCTCCAGTCGGATATGCGCACGCCCCCCGGGAGTGGCAGCACTGTCCACACGCTCGATGCCGGCCGCGCCTATGAGGGGCAGGACCGTCGCCGGGAACAGGCTGCCCCCGTGAACGTCCTCGATACCATCACCCCTATGCTCGTCATCGAGTGGCTGCGCCGCTTCTGGCTCGCCATCCTGGCGCTCGCCGTGCTTGGCGCCATCGTCGGTTTCGGCGCGGGCACCTTGGTCAAGCCGCGCTTCACCAGCTATTCCGATATCCTGCTCGACCCCACGAGCCTCCAGATCGTTGCCGACGACCTCTACACAAGCAATATCCAGGGCGAGGCCCAGTTGCTTGAGGTCGAGAGCAAGATGCGCGTGCTGGGCTCGACAAACGTGCTGGCGCGCACCGTGCGTGACCTTGGCCTCGATAATGACCCCGACCTGATGGAGCCGGAATTCGCCCTCTTTGGCGCGGCCAGTGCCGGGGAAGACAATTTTACCGCCGCCGTGCGCGCGCTCTCCGAGCGTGTCCGCATTCGCCGCGAGGAACGCTCCTATATCGTCACCGCCTCGGTCTGGGCCCGCACGCCGGAACAGTCGGCCGTGCTGACCAATGGGCTCATCACCGCCTTTCTGGCCGAGATGGCCGAAGCCGAGGCCGATGGCGCCCGCAATGCGTCCGCCGCCCTCACCCAGCGGCTGGACGAATTGCGCACCGATGCCGAGAGCGCCGAAGCGGCCGTCGCCGCCTATCGGCGTGAAAACGGCTTGCAGATGACCGGCGCCGACCAGCTCAGCACGCAGTCTGCCGTGCAGCTCAACACCCAGATCGCCGCGGCGCGACAGGCGCTGATCGATGCAGAGGCGCGCTATGCCGCGCTCTCGGCAGGCGGCGATACGCTGATCTCCACCGCCCCCCTCGAATCCACCGCGCTGGCCGGCATGCGCACCCAATATGCGACCGCCCGCCAGGAAGCGGACGCACTGGCCGCCACTCTTGGTCCTCGGCACCCAAGCCTTGCCACGGCGCGCGCCCAGCTCACCGCGCTGCAGAGCGAGATCGACCGCGAAACCCGCCGCCTTATCGAAACCGCGCGCCGCGAACTGGCGCAGGCCAGAAGTGTCGTTGACCAGCTCGAGGTCGCTGCCACCGAACAGATGGGCGCCGTCTTTACCGACGACCAGGCCCAGCTTCAGCTGCGCCAGCTTGAGCGTGCCGCCGCCTCCAAGGTTGGTATCTACGAAGCCTATTTCGAACGGGCTCAGCAGATCGCCCAGCGCAGCGAGCTCAGCACCAATAATGTCCGCGTCATTTCCCCGGCCATTCCGCCCATCAGCCGCAGCTACCCGCCGCGCACCGTTCTGCTCATCGCCGCGGGACTGATCGGGGGTCTAGTCCTTGGTGTGGGACTGGCACTGATGCTTGGCCTTGGCCGTCTCTATTTCCCGCAGCGGCCCACGACCGCCGATGCCTGACGCGAACGGGTCAGGGCGCAGAGATGGTCTTGGAACGCTGGGCCATGGCCTGTTCGTCGCGATTTTCGCGTTTTACTGGATCACCATCTCCCCTTTTGTCGACCTGAGCGGAGCAGGCGCGGTCGACCCCGTCGCCGGCAATTCCAATCGCCTCAACCAATTGGTGACCTTCGGCCTTTTCGGCAGCCTGGTCCTGTTTTACTTCGTCCAGCGCCGCGGCGTCACCGTGCTCCAGCCCAAGCTCCTGATCGGGATCATCCTGTTCTGGATATTGCTCACCTCGGTCACTGCGCTTCACCCCGACCTTGCCTTCAAGCGGGCCGTGTTGATCGGTATCGTCGTCACCAATGCGGCGATCGTGCTCGTCCTGCCGCGAACGGAGGTCGACTTCGCGCGGCTCGCCGGCTACGTGATCATGCTGGCTCTGCTGATGAGCTATTTCGGCATCGCGTTCCGGCCCAACCTGGCCATCCACCAGGCCAGCGAAATCCGCGAGCCGATGAATGCTGGTCTGTGGCGCGGGATTTTCCCGCACAAGAATTCGGCAGCCGCCGCCATGGTGATCTCGGTCTTTTTCGGCCTTTTCATCGCCCGCGTCTGGTCCCGCGCCTTCGGCTGGACCATCATCATTCTTGCCGTTTATTTCCTCGCTCACACCGGCGGCAAAACCTCGACCCTGGTACTGCCCGCCATTCTGGTGCTCGGCGCGCTGGTGGAACGTTTCGGCTTCCTGCGCCTGCCCGTGATCCTCGGTGGCCTTCTCAGTTTCAACCTCGTCGCCGTGGGCGCAGCCGTGTCCGAGCCACTGCGTGAATTCGTCATGGGTCTCGGCGTTGATCCCACATTCACCAATCGCTCCGACATCTGGCGCTATGCCTTCAGCGCCATCGCCGAGCGCCCTTTCTTCGGCCACGGCCTGCAATCCTTCTGGCAGACCGAGAGCCAGGTCTATGGTGGCGGCACGCTCGAAACCTGGGCCGCAGCCGCCTATAACGGCCACAACGGCTATATCGACACACTGCTCGAGCTCGGCATTCCCGGACTGATCCTGACAGTCGTCTGGCTCGTGCTCCTGCCGATCCGCGATCTCGGTCGCGCCCAGCATCGGCAAAACAATCCGGCCATGACGCGGCTCTTCCTGCGCATCTGGCTCTATGCACTTCTGATTTCGTGCCTTGAAAGTCTGCTCTACCAGGGTGGGGACCCCTTGTGGTTCTGCCTGTTGTTTTCGGTTTTCGGCCTGCGTCTGCAAGGCTCGGCACGTCTCGTGCCCGCCGAACCGCGCCCGGCCGCCTTTGCGATGGTACCCAGGCATGCTTGAGCGTTTGATTGGCCGCGTCACCAACAGGCTACTGACCCGTCTGCCCGGTCCGGGCATGGATGTTCCCGCGCATACACCGGTCGTCAGTTTCACCTTCGATGATGTGCCCGACAGCGCCTTCCTGGAAGGCGCAAAAATCCTCGAAGCCCATGACGGTCGCGGCACCTTCTACATTGCCGGCGGCATCCTGGGGCGCGAGGAAGAAAGCCGAAGACTCATCAACGCCAAAGGCTGCGCGGAATTGGCGGCGCGCGGACACGAACTGGGCTGCCACACCTTCTCCCACATCAATTTGCAAAAGACACCACGCCAGGCGCTCGCAAAGGACCTCGATCGCAGCGCCAAGGCGCTGGGCGATATCGTGCCCGGCTATGTTCCGCGCAATTTCGCGGCACCATACAATGCCGGAGCTTTCCGCCATCGGCCCGAACTGGCTCGGCGCTTCCGGTCCGCCCGTGGCGGCATGCCCGGGATCAATCGCGGCCGGACCGATCGCACCTTCCTCAGGAGCTATCCGCTCCAGCAGCCCGAACAATCAGTTGCCGGCATGCATGTCCTGATTGACGAGCTGGTTGCAAAGCCAGGCTGGCTGATCTTTTTCGGCCATGACGTCTCCGACCGCCCGACCCCGTTTGGCTGCACACCGCAGAGCCTGGCGGCGCTCGTAGCTCATGCGCAAAATTCGGGCTGCGCCATACTCACCATCAACCAGGCTCTAGACCGCTTTGAGGCTGCCGCGTGAACGACCGACCACAGCGCCTGCTGGCCATAAACAACTATTTCTATCGTCGGGGCGGCGCCGAAGCCGTCTTTCTCGACCATATGGCGCTGTTTTCGGACGCCGGTTGGGATGTCGCCCCATTCGCCATGGAGGCGGAGAATAATCTCTCGACGCCCTGGTCGCGCTATTTCGTCTCCGAGATCGAATTCGGCAAGCAGCCCGGCCTGATGACCAAGCTGGGCCATGCCGGCAAAATCATCTATTCGCGCGAGGCGCAGCGCAATGTCTGGGCACTGGTCGAGACCTTCAAGCCCGACGTCGCCCACGCCCACAATATCTATCACCATCTGTCGCCGGCCATTTTCAGCACGCTGAGAGCGGCCGGTGTCCCGACGGTGATGACGGCCCACGACCTCAAGATCGCCTGCCCCTCCTACAAGATGCTGGCGCATGGCAAAATCTGCGAGAAATGCCGCAACGGCAATCTCACCCAGGTCATCGTCAATCGTTGCGCCAAGGATTCGCTGGCCCTCAGCGGCCTCCTGATGGTGGAGAGCGCGGTCCATCGTGCGCTTGGCCTCTATCGCAACAATCTCGACCGCATCGTTGTGCCCAGCCGGTTCTACAAGAACAAGTTCATCGAATGGGGTTGGCCCAAGGACATGCTGGTCCACATTCCCAATTTCGTTGATCCCGCATTCCTCACCGCCGAGCGGCAGGAAGAGGGCGATTATTATCTCTTCGCCGGGCGCCTCGCGCCGGAAAAGGGCATTGCCACGCTGATCGATGCCGCGGGCCGGAGCGGAATAAAGCTCATTGTCGCCGGTTCGGGTCCGGAAGAAGAAAGCCTCCGCGCCGCCGTGGAACAGAGTGGCGCCAACGTGGAGTTTGTCGGCCATGTCGCCGGGGCGCCGCTGCGCAAGCTGATCGGCGCCGCCCGGGCCCTCGTGCTGCCTTCGGAATGGTATGAGAATGCCCCCGTCAGCCTGCTTGAGGCCTATGGCATGGGACGGCCGGTCATCGGCACCGATATCGGGGGCATTCCGGAGTTGATCCTGCCCGGCGAGACCGGGCTCATCGCCCAGCCGGCCAATCCCGAAAGCCTTGCCGCGCAATTACGTGCGATGGAAGCTCGGGGCGCATTGGCGCGTGCAAAAATGGGCGCGGCCGGGCATGACTGGGTGCGCCACAATTTTTCGGCAAATGCCTATCGGGATCGGATGACCGATCTCTATTCAAGTCTGAGGGCAAACTGATGGAGCGGCGTCGCAAGCGCAGTTCAGTGACCATGCTGGGTCTGCGCGGCATCAACGGCCCGCAGGGTGGCGTCGAGACCCATGTGGGGGCGCTCGCGCCGCTTCTGGTGTCGCGCGGCTGGCAGGTGGGCGTTCTTGCCCGAAAACCCTATATGCCGGAAGGGTCCCAGACCTTCCGCGGCGTCGCTGTGGAGCCGATCTGGTCACCGCGTTCGACCAAATTCGAGGCCCTGGCCCACACCGGTCTCGGTGTCGCCCTCGCCGCCCTGCGCCGACCGGACATCCTGCATATCCATGCCATCGGCCCGGCACTGCTGACCCCGGCGGCGCGGCTCGCAGGCCTGCGCACCCTCGTCACCCACCACGGCTATGACTATGACCGGGACAAATGGGGCGGCCTCGCGCGCGAAGTGCTGCGTCAGGGCGAAAAGATGGGCATGCGCTGGGCCGACATGGCCGTCGCCGTGGCGGACAATGTCGCCCGCGATATGGAAGAGCGCTATGGCCGGCGGGTGGATTTCCTGCCCAATGGCGTGTTCATGCCCACAGGGCCGCAGGGCTCCGACGTGCTTGAGCGATTTGACCTGCAGGCCGGCGGCTATGTGCTCAATGTCTCGCGCCTTGTTCCCGAAAAGCGCCAGCTTGATCTCGTTGCTGCCTATGGGCAATTGTCGCGCCCCCATTTCAAGCTGGTGCTGGTCGGCGGCGCCGATCATCGCTCGCCCTACGAGGCCGAACTGCGTCGCGTCGCCGAGTCCACGCCCGGCGTGGTCATGACGGGCTTCCAGAGTGGCGCGGCGCTCAATGATCTCTTTGCCCATGCCGGGCTTTTCGTCCTGCCGTCGAGCCATGAGGGCATGCCCATTGCCCTGCTCGAAGCGCTGAGCCATGGCACGAAAGTGCTGGCCAGCGACATCCCGGCCAATCTCGGCGTCGGCCTCGACAAGGATCGCTATTTTGCCACTGGCGACCGCGTCGGCCTCGCCCAGCGGATGGCCCATGAAATGGCAAGCCCCATGGCCGAGCTCGACCGGCAGGCGCAGATCGACATGGTGCGGCGCAATTTCGCCTGGGACGGTGTGGCAGACGGATTGAGCGTGCTCTACGCCTCGCTGATGCGTCGGAAAAAGAGCGACGAGCCCCTGCGCATCCGAAACCCTCAGTCCCTCTCGATCACGAAATAGACCGTCGGCCCAACGTCAGGGACAAGGTTCTCGAGCCGCCAGTGGAGCCTGCCGTCTCCGCTGGCAAGTGGCTGGTGCACCACGCCGTCGAGCCCCATGGGTGACAAGCTCCAGGCCCCCTCGCCCTCAAATGTGAGCTCGAGGCTTGCCGGGCGGATGCGCACCGGCAGGCGGCCATAGTCTTCGATCACCTTCTCTTCTGCATCGGCAAACCGCATGCCGGTGTTATGCGCATCGCTGGCGAAGATGACGAGGATACGGTCGCTCTCGGCGAGAGATTTGTCGTCCAGCGCCGCAAGGGCAATCAGCGCGGGCGACGAAGCGTCGCCGATCTCAACCGGGCCGAGGCGCAGCGGTTCATCAAGCGTATCGAACGCCGCCGCGACAGTGCGGGCGGTGACCACATGCATCAGCCCCTTGTCGGGCATGATGGTGATCTCGCCTGTGTCGCTGCGAAAAATGCCCTGTCCTGCCAGATCGACCTGCTCAGGCGCGATAGCCCCCTCATGCGCCAGCCCCGCAATAAAGTCGCCCGCGCTGACGCCCTCGCGGTTCAGCGGCAGGCTATGTGCCTCCCCATCCCCCTCAACGAGGCCAATCCCGGTGAACGCGGCGAGCGCCGTTGCCCCCTCCGCTTCGCGCTGGTTGATCGCTGTGCCGAACCGCGCATCGACATCGATGGGCAGGCCGACCCGGCTTTGCGCAGGGGAAACATCGCCGCGCCGGAACAGGAGCGCCGCCAGCGTCTCGCCGGCGCGCGCAATGGGATCGAGCGCAATGGCGTAGGGCAGCATGTGCTGCTTGTGCGGCTGATCCTCGCCATAGCGCAGCACAATCGGCCCATGTCCATGCCGGCAGATGGCATCCCAGCCCTGAAAGGCGGCAATGGCCGGCACGGCTAGCCCGGCCTCATAGCGATGGCTGTTCCAGAACAGATGGTCATATTCAGTGAGAAGGAAGGGTTTTCCCAGCCAGCGCGTTCCCGCGGCAAGCCGTACATAGTCGAGTTCCCTGCCGATCGAGCTCGCCTGCTCAATGGCGGTGCCCGGCGCATAGCTCGATACCCAGTCGAAATAAATGTTCATCGCCACGGCGTCGAGCTGCGCGCGACTGACCGAGGCCTGGAGAATGGGCCAATTGTTGTAATTGGTGATTGCCCCCTCATAGCCCATGGCACGAAGATGGGCACTCATGGACACAACGCCCGCCTGCTCGATCTCGACGAAAAAGCGCTGCAGGTCCGGAAAGCGTGCATCGCTGCCCCAGCGATTAAGGGCGAGACCTATGGTCCCTGCCTCAAGGCTTTCTCCGGGCCACAAGCCACCCCAGGCTTTGGCCAGTGCGGCGCTGTCAGCATAGCGCTCCGCCAGCCAGAGATTGAACCGCTCACGCAAAAGCTCCGAATAGGCGGGCTCCCCCCGGCCCTCGGCGACGATATTGTCGAACTCGAGCCCCCCCTCGTTGACCAGCACCACCAGCGCCAGCGCCGGATCCTGGACCGGTGCGAGACCCGTATAGGGATTGACCGCGCCGAGGATCTTTTCCTGCAGGCGCTGCCAGTGCTCCATGCCGGCTTCGGAGAGGAGAATGTCCTGCTTGAGGCTTCCAACCCCGTCAAACCGATCGTCATACCCGCCGAGACCACCCCGGGCCGATGTCAGCCCGTCCATGACCCAGGAGATTCCTTCGCGCTTGAGCGCGGCGAGGAGATAGTGGAGGCGGTCCAGCATGTTGGGATCGAGATCGAAATCCCCGTCGCGACCGGCCATGAGCGTGGCCTCGACGAAATGGAACCGCGCCAGATTATAGCCATGCCGCGCCAGTTGGACGGCATAACGGTCGGCCTCGTCGTGATCGGGGAACGCGCCCGAGGCCGGGCTCCAGGCAAGGCTGGCGCAGTGCAGCCCGGCGGGGACATCCGGCTGGTCTCTGAACACAAACCGCCCATTGGCGATGCGCAGATGCCGATCCGGGCCAAGGCTGCCATTGGGCAGGATGGCGGAAAAATCGAGCGGACTGCCCGGCGCGATTTCAAGATTGATTTCGCGAACCGCGGGCCAGTCTTCGGCCCTGCCCATTTGCGTGGGCAGGAGGGTTAGCAGCGCCAGGGCCAGCGCCCGAACCCTAATTGCCGGCATCGGCGACCACGCGGCTCTCGATCCACGCCTTGGGATCCCGCCGCCGGGCAAAAAAGCCCAGGGGTAAGGCGGCCGCCATGAACAGCCAGGCCGTCACCGCATAGGCACCGAGTTTGAGGCTCTTGTGTTTCAGACTCATCGCGAGGACGACGAATGCAGCAAGGAGTATGCAGAGCCCGACCGCCAAAAGCTTGTTGGGCACGAAGATCAGCAGTGCCAGCATGAGCGCGAGCCCGCCATAGACCCCGGCCCAGAGCCGCAATTCGGGCAGCTCGCGCAAGAGGCTGTTCCAGTGGCTCTTTCCGAGGCCGGCCCGCAGCAATTCACCGACCCCGCGCAGATATTTGCTGCGCCAGCGCCGCAGCAGCAGCGCGTAGGCATTCATCCGATAGCCAAAATGCTGCACGAACCGCCTGTCGAGCCGGTGCAGCTGCCAGCCCTGGGCCCTCAGGCGCACCCCGAGGTCGAATTCTTCATAGCCGTGCAGATTGCGGTCCGAGAGATAGCCGGCCTCCTCCACCGCGGCGCGGCGATAGAGACCGCCGCCATTGAGCCGGTCGACCCGCCCCGCCTGATATTCCGCCCCACCCCGCGATTTGCGCCGCGCGAATTCGAGGTTTTCGAGGTTCATCTCCTCGACATGCCCCCCCACCCCGGCCACCTTGGGGTTGGCGCGTAAAAAGGCCGTCGCTTCACGGAGAAATTCCGGATCGAGGAGCATGTCCCCATCCATCAGGCACAAAAACTCGCCCTTGCTGTACTGGAACCCCAGTTGAGGACCGAGGCCACAGCTGGGCGCCTCGTCCGGCGCGATCTGCACCACTTTTACGCCGTAGCGCCCGGCGATCTCGACGGTGGCGTCGCGCGAGCCGCTATCGGCAATGATGACTTCATCCTCAGGCCCGATGGCGGCCAGCACGCTTTCTATGGTGGCCGCGATGTTGTCGGCTTCGTTGAGGGTCTTGATGAGGACGGAAACGCTCATTTGGACGGCACCGTGGCAAGATCGGATGAAATGGCGGCGCGGCGGTCTTTTTCGGCCAGGCGCAGCAACACCAGCCAGCCGGCCAGCGCCGTGCCCAGTTCGCTCGCATAGGTGGCGACGAACGTGCCGTTGATGCCATAGAACCAGGTCGCCAGCGCAATCACCACGCCGCCAAGCGCAACACCGCCATTAAAGACGATGGCACGCGGCAGATGATGGCCGGAAGCGCCCAGCGCCTCGACCGCTGTTGCCCAGCCGGCGATGAAAATGATCGATGGCGCCAGCAGCTGGGTATAGCCCGGCAGCGACACATATTCGGCCCCAAACAGCCAGGGCAGGATGGGCGCGGTGACGATAATGCCGACCACGGTCAGAACACTGATCCCCATCGAGGCGCCAAAAACCTTGCGGAAACGGCCCAGCGCATGGTGCAGACCTTCCTTGGTGGCCGCGGCAGAGCCCGGATAGACCAGCCGGTTGAGGGCCTCGACCGAAAGGTAGGCGCTGTCGATGATGCGGCGCGCCACCGCGTAGCTCGCGACAACCTCTGGATTGGCCAGCGCCGCGAGCAGCAGCAGGTCGACGTTCTGGCGCAATGCCCGCAGGATGAACGGCGTGGTGAACAGAAGGCCATTGCGCAGCTCTTCCCGCCGCACCACCCATTCCGGTGGCCCGAGGAACAGCACCGAGCGCACGGCAATCGCCGCGATGACGACATGGGCCGCAAAGGCCCAGACGATCCAGTCCGCCAGCGTATCAACGCCGAACACCATGCAGGCGAGCACCGCCGCGGCGAGCCGGCCCAGCGCGAAGAGGATCACATTGCGATTGGCGGCGGCGAAATTGGAATGGGCGATGAACACCTGTTCGACAAAGAGGATGACCCGCGTCAGCACGATATTGGTCACCAGCACCATCAGGATCAGCCCGAGATTGACCCAGAGATCGGCCGACAGCTGATAAATTCCCGGCAGGACCAGCATGCCGACGGCGATCATCGCCACCCCGCTCGCCCCGCCGAGCAGCAGATTATGTCCGAGAAACGATGCGTAAAGCGTCCGGTTGCGCGCCACCCGGCGAACCAGGGGCTCCGACCCGCCGAGCCCGCAGAGATGCACGGCGACGGCGGTGATCGCGGTCAGGGCGATGAAGACGCTGAATTCCTCCACGCCCAGCGACCGGGCGAGAATGGCAAAGGTCAGCAGTTGCGCAAGGCTGGACACCATCAGGCTTCCGCCCGAGGCGATATAGGAGAGCCCCATCGGGAGCAGTTTGCGCAGCCGCAGCGAAATGGACATGAGATCTTGGGCTATGAAGAATTGGCAGTCGCCAGTATCGCACGACCGCGCCAAAGGGCGGTCATGCCAGTGCAAATTGTGTTAACGCGAGCTTGCGTCAGCCGGGCGAAGCCGCCTGCATGAAGGCCACGCGCTTTTCACCCTGCTCGTTTTCGGCGAAATGGACGTCGCCATAACGATCGCTGCGCCGCACTAGCAGGGACATTTGCCGATCCTGCCCCAGACCGAACTCGAAGGCCAGCCACCCGCCCGGCTTGAGATAGTCCGGCGCCTCGGCGATAAGGCGCTGGTGGATGGCAATGCCATAGACCCCGCCGTCAAACGCCTCGCGCGGCTCGTTTTCGAGCAGATGCGCCGCATCTCCCGCCAGCTTGCCGGTCGAGATATAGGGTGGATTGGCGATGATGAGATCGGCCTTGCGCCCATCGAGCAGGGGCGCAACCCCTGCAAAGAGATCACCCTGGCCGATGCTCACGCGCCCGGCCAACCCCAGCCTCTCGGCATTGCTCGCCGCCTGCGCCACCGTCTCATCGGTCAGGTCACTGAGAAAGACCGCGGCATCGGGCCGCTCATGGGCAATGGCCAGGCCCAGATTGCCCGAGCCACAACACATGTCGATAACGACAGGCGCTTCGACCCCATCAAGGCGCTCGAGCCCCACACGACCCAGCAGCTCGGTTTCCGGTCGCGGCGCCAGAACCCCCGGACCGGCGGCGATGAAGATGGACAGGAATTGATGTAAATTCTCATCAGAAAACAAAGGTATACTTCCCACCTGATGCGTCATTTTTCCAATCTATCACCGTGATCGCCGCGCCGAGCTGAAAAGCGCTATCAGCGTTAAGATTATCGTTAGTAGTTGTTAACCGCCCAGCCCGGTACGGCTGCCGTATGAGGCATAAATGTGCTAGGCATTCAGACAACATTTGAGGCGCGGCAGACCAGATATGACACTACCCTTGGCGCAGGCTGACGGAAGACGGCGCCGCCGGTTCCAGGTTCCGGGTCGCGCCACCCTCGCCAATGGCATCGGCATGCTCGAAGGCCTCGTCGCCGCGGCGATGAGCCTTGTGCTGCTTTTCGTGCACCAGCCGCTCTTCGTGCTCTGTGTCGGCGGCACGGCAGCAGTGGTCTATGGCGTGATGGGCAGCCGCGCCGCCTATAAATTTCTCCCCCTCGCCGATATGCGCCAACCCTTTGCGCTGCACGCGGCGCTGAGCTGGATCCCCGCTTCTGCCCTGGCCTTCCTCGTCGCCCTCGCCATGTGGGATTGGGAGCTTCTCTGGGGCCGCAGCCTCTGGATCTGGCTGCTGGCCACGCCGATCGTGCTGATCGCGCTCCGCATCATTCTCTATCGGGTGCTGGCGCGCATGCTGCGCCAGGGCCAATTGCAGGTCGAGCGCTTCGGCCTGATCGGCGAGAAAGACGCCATCTCGCGGCTTCGCGCCGATCCGCGCATCTGGCAGCAGGGCGGACAGATCGTCACCAGCCTCTCGCTCGACGAGGGCTGGACCGGAAACCTCCCGCAGCCCGAAGACATCGCCCGCTTTGCCCGCAATTGCGTCGACCGCAAATGCCAGCATGTGCTTCTGGTGGCCGACCTCTCCAATCTCGACGCGGTCGGCGCCGTGATGGCGCCCTGCCGGCCCTATGCGCTCAATGTCCTGCTCTATCCGCGCGGCATCGTGCAGTCGGGCAAAATCAATCTCGTCGACACCGTGCCCATGGGCGCCGTCAATTCGCTGCGCGTGCTCTCGACGCCGCTCAACGACATGGGCCTCGTCATCAAGCGCAGCTTTGACATTGTGCTGTCCGGCACCGGCCTGCTGCTGCTCTCGCCGCTGTTGCTGGGCGTTGCGGCCGCAATCCGCCTTACCAGCGACGGCCCTGCCCTCTACCGGCAGGAACGCCGCGGCTTTAACGGGCGCAATTTCTATATCTACAAATTCCGCTCCATGCGCGTGATGGAAGATGGCCGCGCCATGCGCCAGGCCCAGGCAGATGATCCACGCATCACCCCGATCGGACGCTTCATCCGCCGCACCAGCATTGATGAACTGCCCCAGCTGATCAATGTGCTGACTGGCGAGATGAGCCTTGTCGGCCCTCGCCCCCATGCCATTTCCCATGACGACGAACTGTCGGGAAAATTCGAGCTCTACGCCCAGCGCCAGCGCATCAAGCCCGGTATTACCGGCTGGGCCCAGGTCAATGGCTATCGCGGCGACACCTCGACCCAGGACAAGATCGAGGGCCGCACGCTCCACGATCTCTACTATGCGGAAAACTGGTCGCTGCTGCTCGACTGCTGGATCATCATGCTGACCGTCTTCTCCCCCCGCACCCGCCAGAACGCCCACTGAGTCGCTTGCCGCACGGCGCGGCAGGCCTTTTTTGTTTTGCAGGCACAGCGATCGCTTCGCGCATCAGAGCCTCTGCACGCGCACAGAGGCTGAAAGCGCCTTGCTGCACACCAGGGCCGACAGTCCGAGATAAAATTTGGGAAGAGCCCAAGGCCTGCGGACCGCGGCAGCCCGGAAACGCAAAAGCCGCGCTACCTCGAATGAGGAGCGCGGCTTTTGCAAGAAATTGGTGCCCAGAAAAGGACTCGAACCTTCACACCTTGCGGTACACGGACCTGAACCGTGCGCGTCTACCAATTCCGCCATCTGGGCGACGGTTGTGTAACTAGGGGGAGCCCCGGATAAAGTCAACGGGGCTTTTGCGGGTTTTTAGAAGTTTGCCCCATCCCAGTGTTTAATCGCACTTCTTTCCACAGGCACGGGCGGCTCGAGGCAGTTAACATTGATCATATAAAGGGTTTTTCCGTTTCCGTCCGAGCCGCGCGCGAACGACTCGATGCCGCAATGGCGACAGAAGAGATGATCGATCTTGTCGGTGTTGAACCCATAGCGGACCAAATCCTGCTCCCCCGAATGCAGGGTGAAGGCGCTCTCCTCGACCGATTGCATCACCCAGCCGAGCCGGCGACAGCGCGAGCAATTGCAATCACTCAACCCTGAAAGGTCGGTGTGCGCCGTGTAGCGGACGGCGCCGCAATGGCACTGGCCCTCGTAATCGCGTGCTTGAGACATGGCATATCCTCCTTTTCGCCGAACAAAGAGAGAACGAAAGCATGAAAGAGTCAAGCAGTTCGCGGCCCTCTCGGAAGGCTCCGCCACTCGACAGGGCCTGCCTGCCTGCGGTAGAAGCGGAGCAGAACGCAAAGCCAGCCTGCCCCAGTCGGAGGACTTCATGGATCGCTTTTCCCCCAAGCTCGTCACCGTGTTCGGCGGTTCGGGCTTTCTCGGCACGAGCCTTGTTCAGTTGCTCGCCGCGAAGGGCTATCGCATCCGCGTCGCGGTCCGCCGTCCTGATCTGGCGGGCAATGCCACCATGCTCGGCTCTGTTGGCCAGATCGTCCCCATCCAGGCCAATCTGCGCAACGCTGCCTCGGTCGAGCGCGCCGTCGCCGGTGCGGACATGGTCATCAATCTCGTCGGGCTCGGCGTCGAAGGCGGCAAGCAGCGCTTTGCCGCGGTCAATGCCGAAGGCGCCGCCACTGTCGCCCGCGCTGCCAAGGCCGCCGGTGCGAAATCGCTCGTTCATGTCTCCGCCCTCGGCGTCGATACGGCCGCCAAGGTCAGCGCCTATGCCCGCACCAAGCTCGAAGGCGAAAACGCCGTTCTGGCAGCCTTCCCCGAGGCGATCATCCTGCGCCCCTCGCTGATGTTCGGCCAGGGCGACGGCTTCTTCAACCTGATGGGCACGCTGGCCCGCATGTTCCCGGTCATGCCGCTGATCGGCGGCAAGTCCCGCTTCCAGCCGGTCTATGTCGGCGACGTGGCCCAGGCGATCGTTCGCGCCATCGAGGGTGAGGTCAAGACCGGGCGCATCTACGAACTGGGCGGCCCCGAGGTCGAAACCCACGCGGACCTGCTGGCCCGCATCCAGCGCGAAGCCGGCCGCAATCGTCCTCTGCTGCCGCTGTCCCCCGGCATTGCCGGCATGGTGGCCTCGCTGCTCTCGATCCTGCCGTTCAAGCCGTTGATCACCGCCGACCAAGTGGCTCTGCTGGGCAAGGACAATATCGTTTCCGACGCTGCCATCGCCGAAAAGCGCACGCTCGCCGCCTTCGGCATCAGCCCCACCAGCATGGACACTATCCTGCCCAGCTATATGTGGCGCTTCCGCAAGCATGGGCAGTTCGATCGCGATAAAGTGGCTGCCTGAGCCCTGGCTCAGCCGCCCTGCGGCGAAAACCGCTTTGCACTTGGCAAGGCGATGCACTAAGTCCGGGACAGCAAGCCCCGGACCCTCATGACCCAGACAACTACGATTTCGAGCCTCGGCCACAAGGGCGAGGGCATCGCCCATATCGAGGACAAGCGCGTCTTTGTGCCCTTCGCCCTGCCCGGCGAGACCGTGAGCCTCACCTTTGAGGGCGAGCGCGGCACGCTATCCGAAGTCCTCGACCCCTCTCCGCAGCGCGCAGACCCCTTCTGCGCCTATTTCGGGTCCTGCGGCGGCTGCCAGATCCAGCATCTCGGTCCGGAACTCTACCGCGCCTTCAAGATCGGCCTCGTCGAGAACCCGCTGCGTCAGGCAGGTCTTGACGCCAGCGTCAGCCGCTTCATCGATGCCGCAGGCGCCGGTCGCCGCCGCGCCACCCTCCATGCCCGGAAGGACGCTGCCGGCTACATGCGCCTGCGCACCCACGACCTGCTCGACATCGAGGCCTGCCCCATTCTCGTGCCGGCGCTCGCCCGGGCGCCCGATATCGCGCGCGCCATTGGCGCTGCCATCGGCGAATGCGACGTCAGCTTCACCGCCAGCGATGCCGGCGTCGATGTGGCCGTGCGCAATGCCCGCAAGGGCATCAAGGGCGACAAGCTGATCGCGCTGGCGGTAAAACTGCCGCTGACCCGCCTCTCCTTTGAGGGCGAGATGATGTTCCAGCGCCAGGTGCCCAATATCACCATGGGCCGCGCGCAGGTCGAAATCCCCATCGGCAGCTTCCTCCAGGCGACCGGCGCGGCCGAGGCGGCGCTGTCCGATTATGTCGTCACCGCCGTGGGCAAGGCCAAGCTCGTGGCCGACCTTTTTTGCGGCATGGGCCCCTTTGCCCTGCGCATCGCGGAAAAGACCCCCGTCCTCGCCGTCGACAGCGACAAGCCTGCGCTTCTCGCCATGGACAAGGGGGCCCGTCACGCCAAGGGCCTCAAGGCTATCACCCATCGCACCCGCGATCTCTTCCGCGATCCGATGACCCAGTTTGAGCTCAATTTCGATGTGGTCGTGCTCGATCCGCCCCGCGCCGGTGCCCTGGCCCAGGTCAAGGAAATCGCCCTCTCCAAAATCAAGAAGGTGGTGATGATCGCCTGCGATCCCGCCAGCTTTGCCCGCGATGCGGCTGTTCTAGCCAAGGCCGGCTTTACTATTCGCGACCTCGTTGCGGTCGATCAGTTCGCCTGGTCCAACCATATCGAAGTGGCTGCTACCTTCGAGCGCTAAACGCCTGACGGCAGGGGCGGAAACGCCTCTGCCCCCGGCCGCGACGCCGCAAAAAAGCCCAGCGTTTCCGGCCCTTTCCAACGAAACTGTGACCGCTCTCCGCCCATCGCAATCGCCTTTGCGTGCAACCGTCGCGGTGCCCGCCCGTTGTCTGCCTGTAAACAACGATAAGAGCGACTGCGTTGGGCGGGCGTCGTCGCGTGGAGAAAACCATGCGAACTACTAGCTATCTCTTTGCCATTGGGGCCCTGTGCGCAGGGCTTGCAGCCCCGATCATGGCCCAGGAAGCCACAGCAAATCCTGCTGGCACCTTTATGGACGAATACGGCACGACCTTTACCTTCAGCCTTTGCGGCGAGGCCGGCACCGACCTTTGCGGCACGCTCGACGTGCTCAAGGGCGAATCGGCAACCGAGGAAAACCTTGCCTTTGTCGGCACCCAGATCATGCAGGCCCAGCAGTCTGGCCCCAATCAATGGAAGGGCTCTATCACTGCCGGCGGCCTCAGCGCCGATGCAACCGTGACCCAGACCGGTCCGGACACGATCGAAATCCAGGGTTGCCGCGTCGCAATCCTGTGCCAGACGCTGGCCTATAACCGCGTCTGACCTAAAAAGAACCCCGGGCTGGACCCGGGGTTTTTTGTTGCCTTCTTTCAGCAGACCGTGGCGACGCGATCCTTGATCACCGCCAGAACTTCATCTCCCGGGCGCTTCCACCAGTTGTCCTGGGAAAAGATTTCCACTTCCTGCGGCCCGAAGAAGCCTGCGTCCTCGATCATCTTGCGGATCGCCGGCAGATCGATGACGCCGTCCCCCATCATGCCGCGATCGAGCAGCATGTCCTTTGTCGGCACCAGCCAGTCGCAGATATGGTGGGCGAAAATCCGCTTCATCCGCCCGGCCCGATCAATGGCGCGCTCGAGATTGGGGTCCCACCAGACATGGTAGACGTCAATGGCCACACCCACCGTCTCCCCGAGGTCCTCGCAGATATCGAGCGCCTGATCGATCGTGTTCATGCAGGCGCGGTCGGCCGCATACATTGGGTGCAGCGGCTCAATGGCGATCTTTACGCCTGACGCCTTGGCATGCGGCAGCATGGCGGCAATCCCGTCCGCCACCATTTTACGCGCGCCCGGCAAATCCTTGGAGGAACCCGGCAAGCCACCGACCACCAGCACCAGACAATCGGCATTGAGCGCAGCGGCTTCGTCGATGGCGCGCAGATTATCATCGATCTGCGCCTGACGGCCTTCGGCAGTCTCTGCCGGGAACATCCCGCCGCGGCAGACGCCGGTCACCTGCAGCTTGTTCTCGCGCACGATCCGCGCCGCCTCATTGAGCCCGATGGCGGCAATCTGGTCGCGCCAGGGCGAGATGGCCGTGATCCCGGCCCGCAGGCACCCATCCACCGCTTCAGCAAAACCCCATTGCTGGCGTGTCGTCGCCAGATTAAGGGAAATCCCGCGCTCGCTCATGCCTCTACCCCGTTCACCGCCAGAACCGCCTTCATCCGGGCCGTCGCCAGTTCCGGATCGGCCAGCACCCGTGCCTTGTCGGCCAGGCGGAAGAGTTCTGCCAGATGCTGCACCGAACGGGTCGATTGCTGCCCACCCACCATCTGGAAATGATCCTGCAGCCCGTTGAGATAGGCGAGGAACACCACCCCGGTCTTGTAGAACCGTGTGGGCGCGGCAAAGATATGCCGGCTCAGCGGCACGGTCGGCTCCAGAATGTCGAAGAACTCATTATTGTTGCCGCGTCCAAGCGCGGCCAGACCCGCCGAGGCCGCCGGCGCAATGGCGTCGAAAATGCCCAGCAGCGCGTGCGAGAAACCCTGCTCATCGCCGGCGATCAGCTCGGCGTAGTTGAAATCATCGCCGGTATACATCTTCACATTGGCCGGCAGACGCCGGCGCATCGAAATTTCCTTTTCCGCCGAAAGCAGGGAAATCTTGATGCCGTCGACCTTGTCGGCATAGGCGGCGATGACGTCTAGGCACACATCCATGGCCGCGTCATGATCGATATTGCCCCAATAGCCCTGCAGCGCCGGATCGAACATTTCGCCCAGCCAGTGAAGGATCACCGGCTGTTTTACGTTGGACAGCACATGGCCGTAGACCCGCGTGTAATCATCCGGCGATTTGGCGGCAGCTGCCAGCGCGCGGCTCGCCATCAGAATAACCCGACCGCCCTCGCCTTCCACAAAACCGACCTGCTCGTCATAGGCGCGGATGATGTCGTCGATGGTGACGTCCGGTCCCGGCGCCAGATGGTCGGTGCCGGCACCATAGGCGATCAGCGCATCGTCCCGCGTTCGGGCTTCCGCCTGCGAACGGCGGATCAGCTCCTTGGCCTCGGTCCAGGTCAGGCCCATGCCGCGCTGGGCTGTATCCATGGCCTCTGCAACGCCAAGCCCCAGATCCCACAGCCGATGGCGGAATTTCAGCGTCGTCTCCCAGTCGATCGCGGGCGTCAGCCAGGGATCGTGGATCGCCAGCGGATCAGCCACCACATGGGCCGCCGCATAGGCGACACGCGAGAAATCACGCGCCTTGAATTTGACGAAAGGGATCGGATTGCCTGTCAGTGCATAAGGCGTGATCGAACGATCCGGATTGGGCAGATTGATGGTCGGCATGGTGCCTCCAAGAAAGGCCCCCTCACCCGGCGCTTCGCGCCGACCTCTCCCCCTAAGGGAGAGGTGAAGAGGGCACATTGACGGGTCTGGCGACACCTCTCCCTTTGGGGGAGAGGTCGGCCCCTCTTTGGGGCCGGGTGAGGGGGCCTTCCCCTAAAACCTCAAAACTCCAGCTTCGGTACATCGAGCCAGCGGCGTTCGGCCCAGCTCTTGAGACCAAGCTCGGCCAGCTGCACGCCCTTGGCGCCAGCCTCGAGGCCATATTCCCATGGCGCGTCTTCGGCGACGTGGCGGAGGAACATTTCCCACTGCGCCTTGAACCCGTTATCGGACGGCCAGTTGTCCGGAACCTCTTCCCAATCGTTGAAGAAGTTCATGGTCTGCGGCTGGTCGGGGTTCCACACCGGTTTGGGCGTGTTGACGCGATGCTGGGTCCAGCATTTGTGCAGCCCCGCCACCGCCGAACCATGCGTGCCATCGACATGGAAGGTCACGAGATCGTCGCGGCGCACGCGGGTGGTCCAGCTTGAATTGATCTGAGCAACGATCCCGCCTTCGAGCTCGAAGGTCGCATAGGCCGCATCATCCGTATCGGCCTTGAAGCGTTTGCCATTCTCGTCGACACGCTCGGGAATATGCGTCGCGCCAAGGCAGGACACCGCCTTCACTTCACCGAAGAGATTGTCGAGCACATAGCGCCAGTGGCACAGCATATCGAGGATGATGCCGCCGCCATCGGCCTTGCGATAGTTCCAGCTCGGGCGCTGCGCCTTCTGCCAGTCGCCCTCGAACACCCAATAGCCGAACTCGCCGCGCACCGAGAGGATGTCGCCGAAAAAGCCGGAGTCCTTCAGCATCTTGATCTTCTGCAGGCCCGGCAGGAACAGCTTGTCCTGCACCACGCCGTGCTTGAGGCCCGAGGCGCGGGCGGTCTTGGCGAGATTGAGCGCAACTTCCAGATCATCCGAAGTCGGCTTTTCGCAATAGACATGCTTGCCGGCGGCCAGAGCCTTTTCGAGCAGGCCCGCACGCATCAGCGTCGTGCCGGCATCGAAGAACACCGTGTCATCCGGATTGGCCAGCGCCGCATCGAGGTCGGAACCCCAGCGGGCGATATTGTGCTTCTTGGCCAGACGCTCGATCTTGTCGGCGTCACGGCCGACGATGATCGGGTCGACAACGAGCCGGTCGCCATTGCTGAGCGCGATGCCGCCCTGGTCCCGGATCGCCAGGATCGAGCGCACCAGATGCTGATTATACCCCATGCGGCCGGTCACGCCGTGCATGATGATACCAATCCGTTGTTCCGCCATTCTTGTCCTCCGGCAAATACGACTCGTTGTAACTGGTTGGTTACTTCCTAGCCGCATCGCGCCATCGCCGTCAAGCGGGTCCAATCTGGCCTTTTGGCTATATCGTTAGAGCCCGAGCACCATCTTGAGGCCGACCAGTCCGAGGAAAAGCAGGATCATCCGATCGAAGGCCGCGCGGCTGAGCTTTCCGGCAAGCGCCTGCCCCACCGGCATGAAAATCATGATCGGGACCAGCGCCGCCAGCGCCTCGAGCACCCAGACCGGCTGCATCACGCCGGAAAAAATCAGCGCTGGCAGCTGGACAATACCGAGCACGAGAAACATGGCCGATACCGCGTAGAGATGGGCCTCTCGCCCCAGCCCCATGGCATGGATGAAGGTCACGCCGATCGGCGCCGAAATACCCGTAGCGCCCTGCAGCACGCCACTCCCAAAGCCGGCCGCCGGCCCGAACCGCCGCGCAACCACCGGTCCGACCACGAGATGCGGCTTGGTGAGCTTGAGCAGGAAATAGCCGATCAACAAAAGACCCAGCGCCAGGATCAGCACCCGTTCGGGAAGATTGGTCAGGAGCCAGGTGCCGACGGTAACGCCGAGCCCGCCCCCGACGAGGAAGAGCGGCAGGAAACGTGTAGCATCACTGCGCGACGCTGCCCGGAACTGCCAGGTCTGCAGGGAATTGGTGACAACCTGCACCACGACCATGATGCCCACCGCATGCTGAAGCCCGAGGGTCGACGCCAGCACCGGCAGCGCGATCAGCGGCAAACCCATGCCGGTCGCGCCCTTGACCACGGCGCCAGCCGCCAGTGCCGCCGCCATGATGGCATAGCGGCCAATATCGATTTCCAAATCCTGTCCCCCAAGGCCGACCGAACGAGCCGGTCCCTAAACACGCTGCAGCAGATTTTTAGCATCGATTTCAGTCAGCGAAACCGGGATTTTCAAGGCTATCCCGGCAAGCCTCAAAATCACCACACGGTTACTTCTGGCTTGACAGCGTGCCAAGCCAATCGCAAGCTCGCCGTCTGAGGGCCAAAAAAACCGGCCCCACACCATATTTTTGGGAGGAAGGACGATGCGGAAATTGCATCCTGTCCTGGCAACGGGAGCCTCGCTCCTGGTGCTGGGCACCACTATGACTTTTGCGCAGGAATGGAAGCCCGACCGGCCGATCAATCTGATCGTCCCCTGGGGCGCCGGCGGCTCAACCGACCAGGTTACCCGCGTCACCGCACCCATCCTCGCCGAGGCGCTTGGCGTCGAGGTGGTGGTGGTCAACCAGCCCGGCGCATCCGGCGCCATCGGCACCCAGGAAGTGCTGAACGCCCCGCGCGACGGCTACACCTGGACGGCCAACGCCATTGCCAACAACGCCACCTATGCGGTGACGGGCCTGCTCGAAGACACTGACATCGACGATTGGCACATCTACCTCTCCGTCGCCAACGTGCCGGTGGTTTCGGTTCCCGTCGACAGCGAGTTCACCGATTTCGGCCAGCTGCTAGAAGCCTTCAAGACGCGCGGCAATTCGGTCACCGTGGCCACTGCCGGTATCACCTCCTCGGGCGGCACGGCCATTGCAGCGCTCTCCGGCGCAGCCGATGGCTTTGACTACAACATGATCACCTATGACGGCGGCGGCCCTGCAGCCATTGCCACCGCTGCCGGCGAAGCCATGGTCACCACTCAGCTCGCCGTCGAACAGACCGAACTGATCCGCGGCAAGCGCCTGCGCGCCCTGGCCGTCCTTTCCGATCAGCCGCTGCTGCTCGAAGGCGTCGACCCCATCCCGCCGATCACCGACTGGCTGCCCGACATGGAACTGGCGCCCGACTATTTCGGCATCTTCATCCCCACCGGCGTGCCTGATGAGGTCGTCGCCACGCTCGACAAGATCTGGGCCGAAAAGGTCAGCACCGCCGAGTCCATCAAGACCTATGCCGAAACTTTCGGCGCCGTCTTCGCACCGTCCCATGGCGCCGAAGCCCGGGCCCTGGCCATGCCGGTCGTCATCCTCGAAGCCTGTGACGCGGTTGGTCGCGGCGAGGCCGTCAAGGATCCCTCCACAATCGGCATCGACTGCGAAACCATGACCGAAGTGGGCGTGCAGTAAGCGCCTCGGGGTGGCGGTCCCTCCCGGCCGCCGCCCCATCCCGACTATGAAAGCTACTCCATCGTCATGACTCATCCTGCTTCCACCGAAGATGCCATGCGCGTCCGCGCCGACCTGATCACCTCGGTCCTGCTCGTGGCCCTTGGACTTGCGGTGGTCTATTTCTCCTGGACCATGGATCGCCTCGAAGTCCGGCGCATTCATCCCGCCACCATTCCCGGCCTCGTGCCACTGATCCTGGGCGGAGCGCTCACCCTCTGCGGGTCACTGCTGTTCCTGCGATCCTTTCGCCTCGACCAGCTCGGCTCCGGCGCCCCTCTGGCGCGCGCTCTCGTCTCGTGGAGCGCCATGCGCGTACTCGCCGCCCTCGGCCTGGCGCTGGCCTACACCCTGCTGCTGGTCGGCAATATGCCGTTCTGGATGGCTTCGAGCCTCTTCATCTTCACCTTCATCGCCCTCTTCGAAACCGTGCTCGCCGACCACCCCGGCTCGCTGATCCGCACGCTGATCTGGGCTTTTCTGGTGGCCCTCGTCGCCGGCCTCGGCGTCTATTTCGTCTTCGAGCGCATCTTCCTCGTGCGCCTGCCGTGAGGGGAGCGATCATGAGCAGCCTTCACCCCATCGCGGCCCTCAGGACTTATCCATATGTTTGACGGCCTCATTCTCCTCGGCCAGGGCGTGGCCCATTTCCTCACTCCGGCCGGCCTATTCAATGTTGCCTGGGCCACATTGCTCGGCGTTACCATCGGCATTCTCCCCGGCCTCACTGCCACCATGGGCGTCGCCCTCCTCGTCACCCTCACCTACAAGATGGCGCCTGACCAGGCGATCCTGACCCTGATGTGCGTCTATCTCGGCGCCATCTATGGCGGCAGTCGCACGGCCATCCTGCTCAACATCCCGGGCACCCCGGCCAATGCCGCGGCAACGCTCGACGGCCACCCGCTTGCCCGTCAGGGCAAGGCAGGCCTCGCCATGGGCCTGGCTACCACTTCCTCGACGCTGGGCACGCTGGTTGGGATCTTCTTTCTCGCCATCATCGCCCCGGTGCTCTCCGAGGCGGCGCTCAAATTCGGCTCCTATGAATTTTTCTGGCTCGCCCTTTTCGGCGTCGTCATTTCCGGACAGATGGCCGGCTCGGACACGCCATTGAAAGGCTATATCGCGGGCATCCTGGGCCTCCTCGTTGCGATGATTGGCATGGAAACGCTCCACGCCCACCAGCGCTTCACCTTCGGCATCCAGGGACTCGGCGGCGGCATCGACATCATTCCGGCCATGGTCGGCGCCTTTGGCCTGGCTGAAATTCTTTCCACCATGAAGCGGACCGCCGTGCCCCACATCGCCTCGGTCAATGACCGGGTGGTGCCGCGCTTCAAGGAAATCTTCCAGTATTGGAAGACCATCCTGCGCTCGGGCATTATCGGCACCTTTGTCGGCATTATCCCCGGTGTCGGGGAGGACGTGGGCTCGTGGAGTTCCTATGCCGCGGCCAAGAAATTCTCGAAGAACCCTGAAGAATTCGGCAAGGGCAGCCAAGAGGGCCTGATCGCGGCGGAAACCGGCGACAATGCCGTAGTCTCCGCCTCAATGATCCCGACCCTGACGCTGGCCCTGCCCGGCTCGGCCGCCGCAGCCGTTCTCATCGCCGCCATGATGATCCACGGCATCCGCCCCGGCCCCATGCTGATGGTCGAAAACCCGGTCTTCCTCTACCAGGTCGTGGCCATGCTGCTCCTTGCGACCATCGCCAATCTCATCTTTGGCCTATCGCTGACCAAGCTCTTCATCAAGGTTCTGCAGGTGCCGCGCGAACGGCTCATGGCGGTCGTCTATATCCTCTGTGTGGTTGGCTCCTTTGCCATCACCCAGCGCATGTTCGACGTCTATGTCATGCTCGCCTTCGGCATCGTCGGCTTCATCCTGCGGGAGATGAAATATCCCATGGCCCCGCTCGTCCTCGGCATTGTGCTCGGCGATCTGCTCGACCTCAACCTGCGGCGCGGGCTGATGCTCACCAATGGCGATCCGACCCCGTTCTTTACCCGGCCGATCAGTGCTGTTATCTGCCTCATCATCGTCCTCACCATCCTGATGTCCATTCCGGCGGTTTCCAAACGTGTCAGAGCCCTCTTCACCCGCGGCGATCGCGCCCAAGCGCGCGGCTGACGCCGCCGAACGGCGCCCGCGCAACTCGGTCAAGACCAAGGCCTCGATCCTTGCGGCCGGGCGCGTGGAATTTGCCGATCGCGGATTTGAAGGGGCACGGGTAGACGCAATTGCCGAGCGGGCCGGCGCCAACAAGCGCCTGCTCTACCATTACTTCGGCAACAAGGAGGATCTCTACCGGGCGGTGCTGCTCGACGCCTATCAGGAGATCCGCCGCGGCGAGCGTGCCCTAAGCCTAGATCAATATGATCCGGCCCAGGCCATGGACCGGCTGGTGCGGTTCACCTTCCGGCATTTCCTCGCCAACCCGTGGTTCACGCGCCTGCTCGGCACCGAAAACATCGAGAACGCGCGGTTCCTCAAAACCCTGCCGGACATCAAGGCGCTGCATTCGCCCCTCGTCGGGCAGATCGAAGCCATTATCCTGCGTGGCAATGAAGCCGGCATTTTCCGTCGCGACGTCGACCCGGTGCAGCTCTACATCTCCGTCGCCGCCTTGGGCTTCTTCTACGTTTCCAACGCCGCCACGCTCTCGGTCATCTTCGAACGCGATCTGACCAGTGTCGGCATGGTCCAGGAACGCGAAGCCCACGCCGTCCAGATGGTGCTCGATTATCTCAAGACCAAGCCGGTCGGGTAAGAGCACCCACCTAACCTCCCTGCAGAAGGGGGAGGGACAAATCGAGCTTGCCGAACCGCCTGAGAGCCACCGCACCGCCCCTCCCCCTACCAGGGGGAGGCCGGGTGGGGGGGGCCCCCTCAGTGCACCATCACGCTGCCCATCTGGAAAAACACATTGAGCAGCGGCGCCAGCACCATCGGGTCGACGTCATGGCTCTGGTCGGCCAGCGTGATCCGCTCGCCATTGTGAAGCCCTGAGGCCACCCAGTCGGCACCAGCCGCCATGAAGTCAAAGCTCTTGTCGCCGTTGATCACCAGCACCGGCATAATGGCGTTCTGCCAGCGTTCGGGCGGATTATCTCCCTTACGGGCATCGGCCAGCACGCGATAGTCATGCTCGATGGTGAGGCCGATCGAGGCATAAGCGGGCCAGGCCGGGCTTTTCTCAAACGCCGCCATGCCCTCGGCCGGCATACCGACGCCAAGAAGGAACTGGCGCATCATCTCCTCGCCCTTCTCTGCCGCTGCAAGCGCCGCCATGTCGGCATGGTCCGACTGATAGTCCGCTGAACTGCGCGACACATCGATCGGCGGCTCATAAAGCGCCAGCGCCTTGACCCGACGCGGCATCGCTGCCGCCGCCTCAAGTGCCAGCACGGCCCCAGACGACATGCCATAGACATAGGCTTCGCCGCCCAGTGCATCCATCAGCGCAGCGATGTCCTCCACCTCGCGGGCCACCGCATAGGGCCAGGTGTCTCCGGACTCCCCGCGCCCGCGCCGATCAAAAGTCACGACCGTGTAGTCCGCCGCCAGCGCCTTCACCAGATTGGGGGTCCGCGCGTCGACAGCGCGATATTGCGTGGCCCCGCCCACGAGGATCACCAGCGGACCGCTCCCTGCCACTTCATAACCGATGGGCGTGCCGTCGCGCGAAATCACCTGTGGCATATAAAAAATCCTCCGTTCGTCCCACCATGAGCACGACGAACGAAGGATCACAATTGCGACGGCGCCCGAAACTGGGGACCCCGGCGATTTAGCGGATGGCAAGGCCCTCGGCGTTGAAGATATGGGCCTTGGCCGGATCGAGATAGGCCGGAACAATGGTGCCCAGCTCCACCTGACGCTGGCCTTCGAGCACGATATTGAGCCCCTGACCGTCATTGCTCGTCGCATAGACCACGGTCTGACCCCCGAGGTTTTCGACGAGATCGACCCGCACATCGGCGAATTTCACACCCGAACCCTCGGTGATGGAAATGTGCTCGGGACGAATGCCAAGCATCGTCGCGCCCGCCGACGGGCGCCCCAGCGACAGCGAATTGCCTGCGGTCGTGAGAGCCCCATTGGCTTCGGTCACAGTGAGAAAGTTCATCTTCGGCGAGCCGATAAAGCCGGCGACGAAGAGATTGCGCGGTGTGTTGTAAAGCTCGAGCGGCGCACCGGCCTGCTCGATGACGCCGGCGCGCAGCACCACGATCTTGTCCGCCATGGTCATGGCTTCGACCTGATCGTGGGTCACATAGATCATGGTGTTCCCAAGATCATTGTGCAGCTTGGCGATCTCGACGCGCATGGCGACGCGCAGCTCGGCATCAAGGTTAGACAGCGGCTCGTCAAAAAGGAAGATCTTTGGCTCGCGCACGATCGCCCGGCCAATGGCGACGCGCTGGCGCTGGCCACCGGACAGTTGCTTGGGCTTGCGCTTCAGCAGCGGCTCGATCTTCAGAATTTTCGCCGCGCGCTGCACCCGTACCTCGATCTCGGCCTTGGGCATTTTTGCCGTTTCAAGACCGAAGGCGAGGTTCTGGTAGACCGACATATGCGGATAGAGCGCATAGGACTGGAACACCATGGCGATGCCGCGCTTGGCCGCCGGCACATCATTCATGCGCTGCCCGTCGATCAGCAGATCGCCACCGGTAATCGGCTCGAGCCCCGCGATCATGCGCAAAAGAGTGGATTTCCCGCAGCCCGATGGTCCCACGAAGACGGTGAAATCGCCGGGCTCGATGGTGAGGTCGACCCCATGGATCACCTTGATGTCACCATAGGCCTTTTCAAGTTTTTTCAGCTCGATACTGGTTGCCATGGTCGATCTCCTAGCTTTGCCGGAATGCGGCAGGCACCCAGCTCTGATAGAGCGGGTGATCGGCTCCGAGCGGAAGCGTCACCTCCTGGTGGGTGGTCGATGAATGATAAAATGCGGTCACCAGCTCCAGCGAGCGGCGCGAATCTGCCGAGGTCACCGGCAGCGCCCCATCGCCATTGAGCGCATCATAAAAGCGCGCCATCTGGGTCTGGAAGCGCGACGGCACATGGGTCCAGTTTGCCAGCAGCTTTTCGATTTTTGCCGCGGTCTCGTCATTGCGCGGAAGGATCTTCCACGGCTTGTTGCCCGGATTATAGGGCGCGTGGTCGCTCTCGAAGGTGACGTTCTCGAACGACAGGCGAATGCGGCTGATCTCGTCGGCCGAGCCCAGTGTCGCGGTGAGGCTGGCCAGCGCGCCGCTCTTCATTTCGAGCGAGGCCGAAATCGTGTCTTCCACCTCGATATCATTGACCCGCGTCGCCACACGGCCAAAGACGCGCGAGATATCGCCCATCAGATAGGTAAAGATGTCATGCGGGTGGATGGCGTGGCCCATCAGCACGCCGCCAAGCTCTGTCGCCCATTTGCCGCGCCACGGCACGGAATAATAGGCCGCCTCGCGCCGCCACATTGTCTCCACCGTCCCCACATAGGGCTTTCCGGCAATGCCGGCATCGATGATCGCCTTGGCCTGCTCAATTCCATCGCCAAACCGGTATTGGAACACCGGCATCAGCTTGCCCCTGGAGATCTTCTCCTCGGCCATGACGGCGTCGACATCCTTGAGCGAACCGACCAGCGGCTTTTCGCACACCACATGCTTGCCGGCCTTGAGCGCCGCCATCACCATGGAAAAATGCACGCCCGGCGGGGTGCAGACATCGATCACGTCGATATCGTCCATCGCGAGCAGATCGTCGAAATTGGCCACCCGGCGTTCGATGCCGAATTCTTCGCCGATCTTGTTGAGGCGCTCGGGATTGAGGTCACAAATGGCCACAACCTTGAACTTGTCGGCATTGGGCAGATAGCCCTCGACGATATGGCTGCGCCCGATACCCCCGCCGACCACGGCAACATTATAGATCCGGCTCATTGGCCCCACTCCGTACCCTGCTCGCCCATGGCCTGCGCCGTCAGCGCCATCTTCATGGCATTGTAGCAGCGCTCCTGCGGCATCGCCGTCTCGGTGCGGTTGCGCACGTCGTCGAGGAACTGCCGCCCGAACGGCAGATCGACAGCCGAGCAATCGATATGGCGCGTACCCTCTTTGTCGACGAGGAAGAGGTGGTTCTCGCCCGGCCGCCCGGCGATATCGACATATTTCCGGAGCTCGATAAAACCTTCGGTCCCAAGGATCGTCAGGCGTCCGTCGCCCCAGGTCGGCAAGCCTTCCGGGGTAAACCAGTCGACCCGGACATAGCCGGTGGTGCGCTCGGTGCGCATATGCGCATCGCCCACATCCTGGAGACCCGGCCGGTGCGGATGGTTGCGGTTATAGACATTGGCCGAGAGCACCTCGCCATCCATGGCGTTCGAGAAAAACAGGAACTGCTCGAACTGGTGGCTGGCGATATCGCACAAAATCCCGCCGTAGCGATTGCGGGTGAAGAACCAGTCCGGCCGGTTGTTGAGGCGCAGCGAGTGCGGTCCAAGACCAACAGTATTGACCACTTCGCCAATGGCGCCGGCAGCAATCAGATTGCCTGCCTCCACCGCCGCCCGCACTTCAAAATGCTCCGAATAGAGCACCGAGAAGATGCGGCCGGTTTCCTTTTGAACCCGCTTGATCTCGTCGAGCTGGGCAAAGGTCGTCATGCCCGGCTTGTCGGTGAGCACATCCTTGCCATGGCGCATGGCGCTGAGCGCAATCGCCGCCCGGTCACCCGGAATGGCGGCGGTGACGACGACCTGGATGGTTTCGTCCTCGAGGATGGCAGCCGGATCGCTGACCCGCTTTGCCTCGGGATATTTCGCCCCGAAAGTGGCAGCCAGATCGTCTTCCACCGCATGGAAACCGACAAACTCGGCTCCGGCGCGCTTGAGACAGTCCACCTGCCCGTAGATATGAGCGTGGTTGATGCCGATGGCGGCAAATTTTATCTGCGTCATGGTCTAGCGTTTCATACCGGTGGTGGCGATGCCCTCGATGAGGAACCGCTGGAAGATGAGGAAGAACAGGAAGATCGGCACGATCGAGAGCACGCTCATGGCAAACAGGCCTCCAAAATCGCTTTCGCCGGTCGAGTCCACGAAGGTCCGCAGACCCAGCGTCACCGTGTAGTCCTGCATGCGATTGAGGAAGATGAGCGGGCCGAAGAAATCGTCCCAGGTCCAGATGAAGGTGAAGATGGCCGCCGTCACCAGCACGGGCGTCGACAGTGGCAGCATGATCTTCCAGTAGATGCGCCAGGGTCCGGCGCCATCCATGCGGGCCGCCTCATCCAGCTCGCGCGGTATGCCGCGGAAGAACTGCACCATAAGGAAGATGAAGAAGGCATCGACCGCGAGGAATTTTGGGACCACCAGCGGCAGGATGGTGTTGATCCAGCCAAGATCGCGGAACAGCACATATTGCGGGATGATGGTGACCTGGCTGGGCAGCATCAGCGTCATCAGCATCATGGCGAACCAGAAATTCTTGAACTTGAATTCCATGCGCGCAAAGGCATAGGCCGCCATGGAGCAGGCAAAGAGATTGCCGATAATGCTCAAGATGGCGATGACGAAGGAGTTCATGAAGAACACCGAAAAGCTGACGCGCATGGCGTTCCAGCCTCGGAAATAGGCGTCGAGACTCCAGTCTGCCGTCGGCCAGATGCCGGTGTTGAAGATCTGGTTGTCCGGCTTGAACGACGCCGCCAAAAGCCAGAGCAGCGGATAGAGCATCAGGATCGAGGCGCTGATCAGCACGATATGGGCGAGCACCGAAAAAACGCGCTTGCGCATACGGGCTGCCGGGTCGTTTTCGGACCCCGTCACCACCGTCAGCGTGTGTGCATCAGTCGTCATAGTGCACCCAATATTTGCTGGTGAGGAAAGAGAAGGCGGTGAAGCACGCGATCAGGAACAGGAGGAACCACGCGAGCGCCGAGGCATAGCCCATGCGGAAGAAGCTGAACGCCTCGTTGTAGAGATAGAGCGCGTAGAACAGCGTCGAGTTGATCGGCGAGCCCGTGCCATTCGAGATGATGAAGGCGGGCGTAAAGCTCTGGAACGAGTTGATCGTCTGGATGATCGCGTTGAAGAAAATGACCGGCGTCAGCAGTGGCACGGTGATCTTCCAGAACTGGCGCCACTTGCCGGCGCCATCGAGGGAGGCGGCCTCATACATGTCCTGCGGGATCTGGCGGAGCCCGGCGAGGAAGATGATCATGGGCGAGCCAAACTGCCAGACCGACAGGATGATCAGCGTCCAGAGCGAATAATTCGGGTTGGAAATCCAGCTCGGCCCGATAATGCCGAAATTGGCGAGGAACTGGTTGACGAGGCCGTCACCGGCAAAGATCTGGCGCCACAGGATTGCGATCGCAACCGAAGCGCCAAGCAGGCTCGGTAGATAGAACAGCGCGCGATAGAGCGGCAGCCCCTTCATGCCCCGGTTGAGCAGAATGGCAACGAGGAGCGCGAAGGCCAGCTTCAGCGGCACCGAGAACAACACGAAGGTGAAGGTCACCCGCATCGCCGCCGCAAAATTGCGGTCATTGGTGAACATGCGCTGGTAGTTTTCGAGCCCGACCCAGCGCGCCGGGGTCAATAGGTCGAAATTGGTGAAGCTGAGATAGAAGGACGAGATGATCGGGCCGACCGTGAGGCCGATAAAGCCGATCAGCCAGGGGAGCAGGAAGAGATAGCCGGGGGCGTGGTTTTCCCACGCCCTCGACCAGATCGACCTGCGGGATGCGGCATTATGCACAGCCGCGTCTGCCGCATTGATAGTCATATTCAGACAGCCGCCCGGTTCAGAATAGCAGTTGCTTCTTCGACGAAGAATTTGCCGGCGTCTTCGGCAGAGCGTGCCCCGAAGGCCACTTCCTGGCTGAGAACGCGCAGCAGCGAGGTGTCGATTTCGCCAGCTGCGTTCGGCGGGGAGGCCGGCAGCGGTCCAAGCAGATCGCCGAGATTGGCGACGAAGTTGAGCGCGATCTGATCCTGTTCGCTCAGCGTCGGGGCGACAGCGTCGCGCACCTTGGCCGAGCATGGAATGCCGCGCTCGACGCCAAGCACCTTGCCGGCCTCGGTGTCATTGATGAAGTAGCTGAGGAATTCGGCAGCCGCTTCCTTGTTCTGCGAAGAGCCGGCGATGGACCAGAACTGGCTGGGCTTGCGATAGTGACCGCCACCGACACCGGCCGCGATGCGCGGATAGGAGGTGATGGTGAGGTTGTCCTTGCTCACCGACTGGTGGATCACCAGCTGGTTGGAGTTGGATGGCAGCAGCGCAGCCTTGCTCATCGCGACCATCGAAGTCTCCGGCGCGCCGGTATCGAGGGCATTGTCCTCGGCCGAGACGATGTAGCCGGCATCGCGGAACTCGTTCCACATGGTGAACCACTCGACCATGTCGTCGGCATCCGGCCCCAGCTTGCCTTCCGGCGTGTAGAGGGCCTTGCCGCGCTGGCGGATCCAGTTGTCGAGCATGGGCTCGGCACCGGAGGCATCGGACATGGCCTTCATGCCGCCGCGGATATTGGCAGCCTTGAAGGCTTCGCCCAGTTCACGCAGCGTGTCATAGGTCCAGTCCATGCCCGGAACGGTGAGCCCGGCTTCTTCGAACGCGGTCGAATTGGCGAGCATGGCAACCGAGTTGGCGCCGAGGCTGAGGCCATAGAGCTTGCCACCGACCTTGCCGCCCTCGAGCTGATCCTCGTCGAAATCGCTGAGGTCGAGCACGCCGCCGACATATTCATCGAGCGGGGCAATGGCATTGCGCGAGGCGTATTCAACGATGAAACGATAGTCCATCTGCAGGATGTCGGGGGCGGTGCCGCCGGCGGTCTGCGTCGCCAGCTTGGGCCAGTAATCGTTCCAGCTGAGGAATTCGCCTTCCAGCGGCGTGATGCCCTTGGCGTCGGCATAGGCGTCCGCCACGGCGAGCGTGCGGTCGGCGCGGGCCTGACCGCCCCACCAGATCATGCGCAGGGGATTGCCCTGGGCAAAGGCCGGGCTGAAGCCGGCGGCGCCGGCTGCGATAAGCGCCGAGCTTCCCATGAGGAACTGACGACGTCCGATACGAAATGTCATGTGCTAACCTCCCAAGTTTTGCGTGTCCGGCCATGCCGGCACAGTGTGAGCAAGGCGACCTCCCCGTCGCCAAATCACCAACTGGTTACTAAGAACTTTCAACTGCTTCCATCAGGCAAACTGCCAAGGAACTGATTGCAAATACGTCCGAAAGCACCTGAAATAACCAGCCAGTTACCCTTTACCTTACAGTCCTCGTATCCCGCAATCAAGCTTGTATGGAAGACCGGAAAGGCTGTGTCGGCGATACCGGGTGAGCGGTCATCCTATCGGGTAATGCGTTGATTCCTCTGCTTTCGCGCCACCACGCCTCACCCGCGGCAGCTCCGAAGCTTCTCTCCTGAGGGTGAGAGTGGACGAAAAAAGCCCGTTGGAAAACTATGAAATTACGCCGACACTATAGAGGCAATCTATAGTCGGGAATTCTCGCTCATGGACAAGCTGCTCACCCAGTTCCTCGCCGTCGCCGATATCGGCACCATGAGCGGCGCGGCAATCGCTCTCCGCCTCACCCAGCCGACGCTGACCATCAACATGCGAAAACTCGAGGACAATATCGGCGCCCAGCTGTTCGAGCGCTCCTCGCGCGGCATTACCCTTACCCGCTATGGCGAGACGCTCTACGAGAACGCCCGCCTCATGCAGCGCCTCTACGACAATACGCTTTCCGCCATCGGCGATCAGCTGCGGGGCATGGAGCGCGGCATCACCATCGGCTCGGGCTACTCCTGGTGGAACATGTTCCTGCGCGATCTCGTCGTCCAATATCAGGGCGAATATCCCGGCGCTCCGGTCCAGGTCAGCCTCGGCAATCAACTACGCCTCATGGATCAGATGCTCTCGGGCGACATCTCCATGTTCCTCGCCCACGAAGTGGATGGCCTCAGCTCCACGCTTGGCACCGATTTCGTCCCCCTCAGCCGCGTCTACAACGCCTTCTTCGTGCACGAGGGTCATCCGCTTATCGGCGCCCCGCGGACCCAGGCCGAAATCGACGTCTACCCGCGCATTCTTTTATCGCTCCCCGAGAGCCGCCACGACCGCTTTTTTGACCCCTCCCGCCGGCGCACCCGCGTCGAAACCGTGTTCGACCGCACTCATTTCGCCTTCCGCTCCAATTCCTTGGCTGCCTGCGTCGACTATGCCCTCGCGACCGACGCCGCGCTGCTCCACACCCATGTCATGCGCGACATTTTTGCCCGCCAGGGCCTGGTCGAGGTGATCCAGAAAAACGACCCCCGCGTCTCCATCGCCGGGCTCTATGTGCTCAAGGACCGGCGCGGCGAAGAGCGCATTGAAGACCTTATCGATCGCATCTCTCGCGCCGCCCAGGCGACCCTGCCGCCGCTGCATTAAATCGCACCCCGATTTCATCTCAGGGAACGGGTTTGTCTCGCCACGCGAGAGCTAACATGTTAGTAGCAAGCCATGCAGCAAGCCCTTCAATATTCGACCCAGCCCAAGGCCCCCGCGCCAGATCGTCAAGCCGCCGGTGAGCGCGTTGCCGCTCGCCTCAAAGGCCAGATAGCCGGAGCCATTCATACAGACCCGCTCACGACCTATGCCTGGAGCGGGGATGCCAGTTCCTATCGGCTGATTCCGGCCGTGGTGGTCTTCGTCAATTCCGAGGACGACGTTCGCGCCGTGTTCAAGGCCGCGCGCGCCGAGGGCTTGCCAGTCACCTTCCGGGCCGCCGGCACATCGCTATCGGGCCAAGCCGTCACCGATGGCGTACTCGCCGTTCTGGGCGATGGCTGGCGCAAGCTCGATATCCATCCCGGCGCTGAAAAGATCACGCTCGGGCCCGCGATCATCGTCGCCGAAGCCAACAAGGCGCTGAAGCCGTTTAACAAAAAAATCGGCCCCGACCCGGCCAGCCAGGCGACCTGCAAGATCGGCGGCGTGGTCAACAACAATTCGTCTGGCATGTGCTGCGGCGTCGCGCAAAACACCTATCACACCATGGCGCGGCTGCGGATCGTGCTCACCGACGGCACCATGCTCGACAGCGGCGACCCCGCCAGCTGCGACGCCTTCCGCATCAGCCACGCGACCATGCTCGAGGAGCTGCACCGCCTCCACCACGAGATCATGGCCGACGCCGATCTCGTCGCGCTCATCCGCCACAAATACCGGATCAAGAACACCGTCGGCTATTCGCTCAATGCACTCGTCGACTATCACGACCCGCTCGATATCCTGATCCATTTGATGGTCGGCTCGGAAGGCACGCTCGGCTTTGTGTCCGAGGTCACCTACAACACCGTCCCCGAACATCCGTTCAAGGCGACGGGGCTGATCCCCTTCCCCAATCCGCAGGCTGCGGGCCGCGCCATCATCGAAATGGCCAATGGCGGCGTGCAGGTGACGACGGGCGTCACCGCCGCCGAATATATCGAGCGCCGCGCCCTCGCCACGGTCGAGCATCTCGGCCCCATGGCCCCGCTCCTGCCCTGGCTCACCGAAGATTCCCCGGCCGTTCTCATCGACGTCACCGCACCCGACGCCGAAACGCTGGCGGTCGAAGTCGCCAAGGCCGAAGACCTGCTGCGTCGCCACGGCGCCACCCACATCGATCTCTCGACCGACGAGCATCGCAGCCACGCGCTCTGGGACATCCGCAAGGGCTTCTTCACCTCTGGCGGCGCCGCCCGTCCCAAGGGCACCTCCATGCTCACCGAGGACGTTGCCGCGCCAATCGATCGGCTGGCCGAATTCGTCGTCGACATGCGCAATCTCCTCGACGCGCACGGCTATGAGGACGCTATCATTTTCGGCCATGCCCTCGCCGGAAACCTCCATTTCCAGATGAGCGACAATTTCTCCCAACCCGGCGCGGCGGAGAAGTTTGACGTCTTCAACCAGGAGCTCTCCGAGCTCGTCTCCGTCTGCTATGGCGGCTCGCTCAAGGCCGAGCACGGCACCGGCCGCGCCATCGCGCCCTTCGTCGAGGCCGAATGGGGTTCCAAGGCCTATGGCATCATGCATGCCATCAAGGCCGCCTTCGACCCAGAGCGCCTGCTCAATCCCGGCGTGCTGCTCAATGACGACCCCAAGATTCACGTCAAGAACCTGAAAGTCATGCCGCTGGCCGACGAGCTGGTCGACCTCTGCATCGAATGCGGCTTCTGCGAGCCGGCCTGCCCCAGCCATCACATGACGCTGACCCCGCGTCAGCGCATCGCCGTCACCCGCGAACGGGCTCGTCTCAGGGAGAGCGGCGAGGATCCGGAACGTCTGGCCCGCTTTGAGGCCGATTTCCAATATGCCGGCATGGACACCTGCGCGGCCTGCAATCTCTGCTCGCTGCGCTGCCCGGTCGGCATCGAAACCGGCACCATGATCATGGGCGAACGCGCCCGTCGTCGTGGCAGCACCGGCCAGTCGGTCGCCCGCTTCACCGCCGACCACACCGGTACCATCGAGAGCTTCATGCGAGGTGGCGTAGCGCTGGCGGATGCGGCCCGCACCATCATTCCCGCACCCGCTGTGGAAGCCATCACCGAGACGGCCCGCCGCCTCACCAACAAGGCCATCCCCCGCGTTTCGCGCACCCTGCACCACGGCCCCGGCGTGCCAAAAGTCCGCGACAACCGTCAGGACCCGCGCACCACCGGCTTCCCGGTCCCCATCGCCCAGACCGGCCGCGAGCAGATCGTCTATTTCCCGGCCTGTCCGAGCCGCATGTTCGGCGCGCCGAAAACCGAGCACAATCTGCTCGATACGCCCAATGCTATGGTGGCCCTGCTCGAACGGGCCGGCTACGACGTTATCATCCCGGAAAATCTCAACGGCCAGTGCTGCGGCCAGCCGTTCCAGTCCAAGGGATTTCCGGAACAGGCCGCTGAAGTCGGCGGTGCGCTGGCCAAGAACCTCTCGGCTGCGTCAGATGCAGGCCGCCTGCCCGTCGTCACCGACGCCTCGACCTGCGCCAAGCATCTCAAGGACGTTCCGGGCGACGCCACCGTCACCGACTCGGCCCAGTTCTTGGTCACCCATGTGCTGCCGAAACTGACGCTGACGCAAAAGCTGCCGGTCGTTGCCGTGCACCACAATTGCTCGGCCCAGCGCCTCTTCGAACAGCCGGCCACGGAAACCCTGGCCCGCGCCTGCGCCGAAGAGATCGCAGTGCTCTCCTCGATCACCTGCTGCGGCTATGCCGGCGACAAGGGGCTCTTCATCCCCGAACTCAACGCCCACGCCACCCGCCGCGTCGGCAAGGATGTCCCGGCTAATTGCCAGCTCGGCGTCTCGACCGTCTCAACCTGTGCCTCCGGCCTCAGCGAACACGCCGGCATCCCCTTCGTCGGCCTCGCCAGCCTCCTCGAATGGGCCAGCCGCCCCTGATCGGGATGCCGTGACCGCCACCCCCACCTAACCTCCCCCTTCCCAGGGGGAGGGACGCATCGAGTCAGCGGCCACTTCTGCGCAAAATCCCACCCCGCACACTGAACTCCTCCTCCTCCTACCAGGGGGAGGCCGGGTGGGGGTCTACTTGCCCGCCCCATCCCCAGTCCCGTCCCTTCCATCGTCATTGCCCGGTTCATCCGGGCAATCCATCTCCACGCCCGATCACAACTTCAAAAACACTCATAAGATATATCTTGAAACCCCTCCTGCCCATCCCAATCTCCTGATCACGGAAACAAAACCTATCAGGAGATACAATCATGTCTTCCTACTGGCGCAATGGCGAACCCAATTGGCGGCGCTTTGAGCAGATGGCCCGCAAGGGCTGGGGACGCGTTCAGAACATCGACGATGAGATCGGCAATCTCGGCGGCAATTTTCGCATTGGCCGCATGCTGGCCTCGGGCGATGTGCGGCTCGTTGCTCTCTTCCTCATCGATCAGCAGCCCCGCCACGGCTACGATTTGATCAAGGCCGTCGAAGAGCGGTCCGGCGGCGTCTATTCGCCCAGCCCCGGCATCGTCTATCCGGCCCTCACCTATCTCGAGGAGGCCGGCTACGTCACCTCTTCCGCCGAGGGTAACAAGAAGCTCTATACGATCACCGATGAGGGCCGCACGCATCTGGCGGAAAACCGCGAGGCCATTGCCGCAACGCTCGATTTCCTCGCCCGCACCGGCGAACAGTTCAACCGGTTCCGCGAGTTCGTGCGAGCTGATTGGCCCTTCGGCGGTCAGTCCGAGGACGACAATACCCGTCCCGAGCCCCCGCGTGCCCATGGCGGCGAGCATGGCAATCCCTTCGAGCACGACCGCCCGATGAAGGATGCCATTCCGGAGCTTGATGCCGCTCGCAAGGCGCTCAAGGCCGCGCTCAAGAAGGCCCGCCACGGCGCCGAGGAACAGCAGGCCCGCGCCGCTGAAATCCTCCGCCGCGCCGCCGCCGATCTCGACGCCCTAGCCGAAGACGACATCGACCTCTAGCCGACCCAAAGCCCCGCCCCGTCGCAATTTGCGACGGGGTTTGCATAATATTAACCACGTTGGCGCATCGTATTCGCTCAAAGAGGCGGCGATGCAGACCAACACTCAAAAGCGCATGGGCACTATGGCGGGCCTCGGGCCCTATGTGAGGGCGGTCGGACCACGCCTGCCGCGCATTGCTGCCGTCACCATCCTCGTCATGGGCCTCGCCTTTGTCGGCGTGCATTTCCAGCCGGCCCGGTATCAGGCCAGCCTCGACCTGCCCTTTGCTGCGGAAATTCCCGCCGATCAGCAGATCGCCGATCTCCTTGATCCGGTCCGCCTTGCCGACATCGTCGCGCGCCTGCCCCAGTCGGTCGTGCAGGAATTGCGCGCCACCGATGAACTGCTCGACAGCATCACCCTTCTCCGTCGCACGCTGACCATTGCCCCGACGGCCGATGGCGAGAACCTCCGCGTTGTGGCCATTGCCCGCACGGAAGCCAATGCCCGCGCCATCGGTGCCGCCATTGCCGCAAGCCATGCGCTCGACCAGACCATCATTGCCGCGCCGCCTGTCGCCGTCAGCCAGGCCAGTGCCGCCCCGGCACCGGCAGTCGCGCCGCGAAGCCCCCTCGGCGATGCCGATCTCGGCGTGCTGCAGCAGCGCATGACCCTCGCCTGGGAAAACCGCGTGACCCTCGAGGAAAAGGCCAAGCGCATAGACACCCTGGTCGCCAGCGGCGATTTCGCCGCCCTGGCCCTTCATGCCGATGGTCTGCCCGGCCTCTCCCGCCGCCTCGACGATCTGCTTACGCTGCAGGCCGAGGAGAAGCGGCTGGCCCTCACGCTCCTGCCCAATCATCCCAATATGCGCGCCGTCTCCGAGCAGATCGCTCTCGCCAATGCCGAGATCGGCGATCAGGCCCGCCAGCTCGCCGAGCTCATGCGCGCCGACAGCGAAGCCGCCAGAAAGCTCGAAGCGACACTGCGCGGCGAATATGAAGCCCAGCTGGCGAGCCGCACCGCCGCCATCGAAGACACTATTCTCACCGGTTCGGTCGAAAGCGATACCGGCCCACGCGTCAGCGCCATGCCACGTCCCATCGGCACGTCGCTGGCCCTCGGCCTTGCCGGCGGCGCGGCTCTCTTCGGCCAGCTCGGGCTCATCGCCCTGCAGCAGCCGCGCGAGCCAAAGCCACCGCGCCCTGCCCGCACGCCCCGCGCCCGACGCGAAAAGAAAAGCGCTGAGCCCGTAGCTTCTCCCGCCGCCGACCTGCCCGAAGCCGCGCCGCCGCTCATGGCTGCGCCTGAAGTCGCTCCGGCTCCTGTGCCCGCCCCGCAGGCGGAAGCCCCGATTGCGCGCCCGGCAGAACTCCCGCCCACCGCGCCCCAGCCTCTGGCCGCCATTGCGCCCGAACCTATCCGGGCCCTGCCCATCAGCGATCACAACTGGTTCGCCGGCAGTCTCGACGAGCCGCAGATCCCTATCGCCGCCAACTGGATCGGCACGCCTGCCGCCGAAGCACCCCGCGCCGCCACCGCTGCACCGGCTCCCGAGCCGGGCAACGACGAAGCCGGGCTCAGCGATGCCCGCATCGTCGCCATCCGCTCGCGCGGTACGCCGGGCGATACCCGCGCAAAAGCCCGCGAACTGCTCGACATGTTCGCCGATGAGGGCAAGCGCGTCGTGCTCATCGATGCCGCCAGCCGCCGCCGTGGCAATGCGCCCGGGATCAGCGATCTCTCCATGGGCATGGCTGGCTTTGCCGACATCATCCACGGCACCGGCGCTGAAGTGGCAGCCCTCATTCCCTGGGGCCGTCAGGACACGCTCTATCCCTCCGCCCAAAAGGTGCGCACCCTGCTGCTCGCCCTTGTCGAGCTCTACGATGTGGTTGTCATCACCCTCGATGCCGAGGCCGGTGGCTCATCCCATCTCGCCGCCATGGCCGATGTGACGCTGACCGCCACACCGACCGCACAGGCCCCGCGCCGCAAGCAGCGCGTCGCCCATTGGCAGTAGAGCCCGTTTAGGCTCGCTCTTCCCAGACCTTGGCCAGTTCGACGATCGTCGCCGCGGCCTTTTCCATGTCCTGCCGGCTCACCCATTCGAGCGGAGAGTGGAAGGCATGGCCGCCAGCGAAGATATTGGCGCAGGGCAGGCCCATATAGGACAGGCGCGACCCATCCGTGCCGCCGCGAATGGATCCCTTGATCGGCTCCATCCCGGCCCGGCGCACCGCTTCCACCGCGTTCTCGACAATCTCAGGGTTCTTATCGAGCACCTGCTTCATATTGCGGTACTGCTCTTTGACCGAAACGGCAAAGCTCGAGCGCGGATAGTTTGCCAGTACCTCGCCGGCGATCTTCTCGACCATCTGGCGCTTCTCAACCAGCCCATCATCGACAAAGTCGCGCACAATCATGCTGACCACGGCGCGCTCCATCGAGCCGGAAATCCCGGTCGGATGCACAAACCCGTCGCGCCCATCCGTGCCTTCCGGCGACACATCGCGCGGCAGCCGCGCCACGATCTCGCTGGCGATTTTTATCGCGTTTTCCATCCGGTCTTTGGCAAAGCCCGGATGCATCGCCGCGCCATTGACCACCAGCTCCAGCCCGTCTGCCGAAAACGTCTCGTCCTCGATCGTGCCGGCCGTCTCCCCGTCCATCGTGTAGGCAAAGCGTGCCCCGAGCCGGGCCAGATCCACCTTGTCGACGCCGCGCCCGATTTCCTCATCCGGGGTGAAGAGGATTTTTATGTCGCCGTGCTTGATCGCAGGATTGTCGATCAGCATCTTGGCCGCCGTCATGATCTCGGCAATGCCCGCCTTGTCATCGGCACCCAGCAGCGTCGTGCCATCCGACGTGATGATGTCATTGCCGATCTGGTTGGCCAGCTCGCCATGTTCGGACACGCGGATCACCCGGCTTGTGTCCCCCGGCAGGGTAATGTCCCCGCCCTGATAGTTCTGCCAGATCTGCGGCTTTACATCCTTGCCCGAAAAGTCCGGCGAGGTGTCCATGTGCGAGCAGAAGCAGATGACCGGGACATCCTTGTCGTTGTTGGATGGTATGGTGGCATAGATATAGCCATTGTCATCCATCGCCGCGTCAGAGAGCCCGATCTCGAGCAGTTCCTTGACCAGCAGATGGCCCAGATTCTTCTGCTTTTCCGTGGAGGGCTGGGTCGGCGAGTCGCCATCGGACTGGGTGTCGATCACCACATAGCGCAGGAAACGGTCAAGAACAGTGTCGGTCATGGTCCAATCCGGATAGGAGACAATATTGCCCTATCCATAGCCCGCCCCGGGCCGTGGAACAAATGGCCAAACACTGATCCGACGGACGCGCCCCTGCGTAGCAGAAGGGCAAAGATTGGAACGGACGATGACACCAAAGACCATCTGGATCACCGGCGCCGGCAAGGGGCTGGGGCGCGCCCTGGCGTTAGAGCTTAGCGCGCGCGGCTACCGCATCGCCGCCAGCGCCCGCACCGAAGCCGATCTCGTCACCCTCGCCGCAGAAGCCAAAGCTCTTGGGGGGGTGATCAAGCCCTATGGCCTCGATGTCACCGACAAGCAGGGCGTTGATCGGGTGATGACCCAGATTGTGCGCGATATCGGCGTGCCCGACCTCGTCGTCCTCAATGCCGGCACTCATTCGGAAGTGACCGCCACCCATTTCGATTTGGCTGAATTTTCCCGCGTCATCGACACCAACATCATGGGAACAGCCAATTGCCTCGCGGTGCTGCTGCCCGCCATGATCGCCCGCAAATCGGGTCGCATCGCGCTGATGGCCTCCGTCGCCGGCTATCGGGGCCTCCCCACCGCCTCGGCCTATAGCGCCAGCAAGGCCGCCATCATCGCGCTGGGTGAAGCGCTCAAACCCGAGCTCGAGCCGCACAATGTCGATCTCACCCTGATCAATCCCGGTTTCGTGGACACGCCGCTGACCAAGCGCAATAAATTCCCCATGCCCTTCCTCATGCAGCCCGACAGGGCCGCAAAGATCATGGCCGACGGGCTCGAGGCCGGAAAATTCGAGATCGTCTTCCCCTGGCAGATGAAGATGTTGATGAAGCTTTTGGGCGTCCTGCCCTATCCGCTCTTTTTCGCCATCACCCGGCGTCTGGTGCGCTGAACCCGCGGCTGGATCGGCGTGTGCGGAAAAATCCGAAAACCCTTGGCGACGAGTTTCAGCGCTTCCCAATAGATCCCCGCGCTCACCTTGAGCGTCATCAGCGGATGCCCGACCAGCGCCCGCAACAGCCCCCGATCCGTCAGCGGCGCAAAATCTCCGGCAAAGCTGGCGGTCAGCAGCGTGCCCGCCTCATCGGTCTCGCGAATACCGATGGATACCTTCTCTCCCGGCGGCAGGATGGAGAAGTTGTAGGTGCACTCCATCGGCATGAAGGGCGACACGAAAAAGTTCTTCGCCGCCGCCTGCTGCACCCGCCCGCCCTCGGCATCCCCCGCTTTCAGCACATAGGCGTGCCGCTCCTGGTGCGTATTGTGCACCTCATAAATCATTGCCTTCAGCGCCCCGTCCTGCCCGTGGCAGAAATAGACGGTCAGCGGATTGAACACATAGCCGAACATGGCCGGATAGCAGAGCACCCGGATCGACCCATCGGCCACAATCCCCTCCGCCACGAGCTTCCGCACCACCCAGGCCTTGAGCGGCCCGCCGTCGCCATGATCCCGCTCGCGAAAACTCAGCACGCCCCAGCGATTGAACGCAAAAAGCTTCAGCCCCCGGTCCAGCGCTTCGAGCTCGTCGAGATCGAGCAGCAGGCAAAATACCTTGTAGGCGAGCTTGTGCTTCTTTGGCCGCAGCCGGGCATGGACCACCTGTCCGGTATAGATGCCGCTCTCCGGGCTCATTCCGCCGCTGCCACTTCCGAAAGGGGTTCAAGGCTGATGCGCCCGGACGCATTGGGCACATCCCAGGGTCGCCGCACGCCAAAATTCTCGGCCACCGCGAGGCCCGATTGCAGCGCGTCCTCGTGGAAACCATAGCCGAAATAGGACCCGCAGAACCAGGAGTTCCGCCGCCCCTGCAATTGCCAGAGATCCTTCTGCGCCTCGAGCGCCCCGAGGTCGAACAGCGGATGGGTATAGTTGAAGCTGCGCTTGACCGAACTCTCGCGCGGTTCGCGCCCCGGATTGAGCGTCACGAAAAGATTGTGCCGCTTGTCCAGCCCCTGCAGCCGGTTCATCCAATAAGAAACGCAGAGCTGGTTCTGCGCGTCCGGCGCACTGTCAGCGACATAGTTCCAGCTCGCCCACACATGGCGCCGCTTGGGCATGAAGCTCGGGTCATCATGCAGCACCGCGACATTGTCGGTATAGCCGAAGGCGCCGAGCAGGCGCTGCTCCAGCGGGTCGGGGTCAGCCAGCAGTTTCAGTGTCGTGTCGGCGTGCGTCGCCATCACCACATCGGTAAACACATCGCGCTGGCCGCGATCATCCTCGACGATCACCATGCCATTGCCGCGCGTCACGCTGCGGGCGCCATTACCCATTTCCAGCTCGCCGCCGAAATTGCGCATCAGCGCTTCGACATAGGTTCGGCTGCCACCCTTGACCGTGCGCCAGTTGATCCGCCGGCCGAGCAGGAACAGCTGATGGCTCGAAAAGAACCGCACGAAGGCCTGCATCGGGAAGGCCTTGATCTGCTCGGGCGAGCTCGACCAGATCGCCGCGCACATGGGCAGCACATGGTGGTCGATCAGCGTCTGCGAATAAGCGTGCTTGTCGAGAAACTGGCCCAGGGACATACCGGCGATTTCCGGGCTGTCGAGCAGCGATCCCGCATGGCCATAGAAGCGGGCGATATCGGCCAGCATGCGCCAGAAGAACGGGCGCACCAGATTGCGCTTCTGCCCCATGATGCCGATGAGATCGCTCGAATATTCGAAATGCCCGTCCCCGCTCGAAGCGGCAAAGGACATATTGGTCTCGAGGCTCTCCACCCCGAGGTGATCGAGCAGGGCGACGAAATTGGGGTAGTTGGCGGCATTGTAGACGATAAAGCCGGTGTCGACATTGACCGGCCCCGCCGGGGTCTCGACTTCCACCGTATTGGCGTGGCCCCCGATCCGGTCGGCACTTTCATAGAGCCGAACGGGGTGGCGCTGGCTCAAAAGCCAGGCTGCCGACAGGCCGGCCATGCCCGCTCCAATGACAGCGATCCTCCGGCCAGACGCATCTTGATGGCGGTGAGGATCGTGAAACAATTTGCAGGCTCCTTGTTGCCTCCTCTAATACGGGGGCGAGTATGGAGTGGATGTCGTGTCGAGGTTTTTTTCGTGTCCGGTGATCCAGCCAATTAGCCCCTGCGTAATCAGGGCATGTGGTCACCTGAAATCCAGATCGAGCGCCCGACGCTCCCCCAAGGCGAACGCGCCGGCTCCCTCCGGCCGCGCCGTCGCGGGAGGCCTGCCGTGGGCGTGACGCCAAACCCGGCCGGCGGCAGCGAGCGGGAAGTTTTCGTTGCCCATATCCTGGCGATCGCCGAACGCTCCGACCGCGCTGCTTTCGAAGCCCTCTTCGAACATTTCGCTCCGCGCGTAAAAGCCTATCTCATGCGCCTGGGTGGCGGTGAACTGATGGCCGAGGAGCTCGCGCAGGAGACCATGGTCCTCGTCTGGCGCAAGGCTGCGCTCTATGACCCGACCAAGGCCAGCCCGTCGACCTGGATTTTTACCATCGCCCGCAACCGGCGCATCGACGCCTTCCGGCGCGAAAGCCACCCCGAGCTTGATGCCGAAGAACCGGCGCTGCAGATCAGCGGCGTGCCCACGGCCGACCAGGCGCTCGAAACCAAGCAGTCGAACGCCCAGATTGTCGAAGCCATGTCCAAGCTCTCCGACAACGAACGGCAATTGCTGAACCTGGCCTATTACGAGGACAAGTCCCACAGCACCATCGCCACCGAACTCAAGATTCCCCTTGGAACGGTCAAGTCGCGCCTGCGGCAGGTATTCCGCAAATTGCGTTCCGACCTTTCCTCCAAGCTGGGGCCGCAGCTATGACCCACAGTCACCACGTCAGCGATGAGCTCCTTGTGAGCTATGAGGCCGGCAGCCTTGCCGAAGGCTGGAGCCTTGCCGTCGCCACCCATCTTCATTCCTGCCCCGAATGCCGGGAGCGCGCCCGCGCGGCCGCCAGCATCGGCGGAGCCATGCTCGAAGAGATCGAGGTCACGCCCCTGCGCGCCGGTGCCTTGTCATCCGTGCTCGAGCGTCTCGACGCCACCCCGGTTGAGGCGCCGCCCATCCGGACCACCCACGCGGCCGCCGGCGATGTTCCTTCGCCCTTGCGACGCTACATCGGCGCCAATCTCGAGAGCGTCGCCTGGCGCAAGCTCGGCACCGCCGCCCAGCAGTTCATCATCCCCACCGGCGACAGCGAAACCTCGGTGCGGCTCCTGCGCATTCCGGCCGGCACGCCTGTGCCCGAGCATGGTCATCGCGGCCTCGAGCTGACCGTCGTGCTGCGCGGCACGCTGGTCGACGAGGATGATCGCTTCACGGTCGGCGAGATCGAGGAAGGCTATGACGGGCTCGAGCACCAGCCCCGCGCCGGAGAAGATGGCGAGTGCATCTGTCTTGCGGTCACCGATGCGCCGCTGCGCTTCAAGAGCCCGCTCCTGCGCCTCTTGCAGCCCATATTGAAAATCTGACCCCCAGGGAGAGCGGGATGCCAAATTTTGCCATTGCCTATTTGAGTTCCGCTCTCGTCTTCTTCGCCATCGACTTTGTCTGGCTCAGCACGGCGACGCGCTTCCTCTATAAGCCTCAGATGGGCGGGCTCCTGGCTGACAGCCCCAATCTCCCGGTCGCCGCGGCCTTCTATCTCGTCTATCTCATCGGCGTGACGGTCTTCGCCATCCTGCCCGCCGCCAATGCCAATTCCTGGCTCATGGCGCTGGGCCTCGGCGCCCTCCTCGGCCTCGTCGCCTATGGCACCTATGACTTCACCAATCTCGCCACCATCCGCGACTGGCCGGTCCTCGTCACTATCGTCGACCTCGCCTGGGGCACCTTCCTCACCGCCCTCGCCGCCACCGCCGGCTTCTTCGCCGTCCGCCACTGGGGTCATTTTTAGGTTTTTGGGTTCGGGCTCTTGCTCAGCCACCGGTTTTGCTTGGCTCCTCCGAGCAAATCTGACAACTGCCCCCTCAGTCTGCGCCCCCTCGCCCCTCAGGGGAGAGGGATGGGGTGATGGGTGAAAGCTGAACCCTCACCCACCCCAAGCGCGATGCGTCCCTCCCCCTACCAGGGGGAGGCTAGGAGGGGGTCTCCAACCCCAAAAACCCTAAGTCACCACCCCATCGGCCACCAGCACCTGCCGCCGACAGGTCTGAGCGATCTTCTCGTCATGGGTCGAGATCAAGAAAGTCGTCTTCTCGTTCTCGTTGATCTCCTTGATCAACTCCATCACCTGCGTCGCCGATTCCCGGTCGAGATTGCCGGTCGGCTCGTCGGCCAGCACCAGTTCGGGCTGGTTCATCAGCGCCCGCGCAATGGCGACGCGCTGCTTCTGCCCGCCCGAGAGCGCGGTGGCCAGAAAGTCCATGCGATGGCCCAGCCCCACCCGCTCCAGCAACTCCTCGCCACGCCGACGCGCCGAAGCCGTCTCCCGCCCCTCGCGCACTGCCATGGGAAAGATGACATTTTCGAGCGCGGAGAAGTCCGGCAGCAGATGATGGAACTGGAACACGAAGCCGACGTGCCGGTTGCGAAACTCGGTCAGCGCCGCATCGGACGCCCGCGTCAGTTCTTCTCCCAGCATGGTGTAGGAGCCCGAAGTCGGCCGCAGCAGCGTCCCCAAAATCGTAAGAAGCGTGCTCTTGCCCGAGCCGGATGGCCCCAGCAACGCCGCCAGCTCCCCTTCGTCGAGCGTGAGGTTGAGCCCGCGCAACACGCGCGTCTCGGCCTCCCCCTCGCCATAGGTCTTCACAAGGTCCCGAACGTCTAAAAGCACACTCATTGGCCGATCACCGAAACCGGGTCCACTCGCGCCGCCGCCCGGGCCGGCAGGATGGACGCAAGGATTGCCCCGATCGCGGTCAGCGCAATCGCCAGCCCATAGGCCCCCTGCCGCACATCGACCGGCAGGCCACCCGGCGGCGCCAGTTCCGGCACCGGAAACGGCGACAGCGCCGCATAGCCGAGGCCCGCGCCAATCAGCCCGCCCAGAATGCCAATAAGAGCCCCCTGCGTCACGAAGACGAATATGACAAACCGCCGGCTGGCGCCAAAGGCGCGCATGATGCCGATCTCCGGCCGCCGCCGATAGGTGGAGAGCAGGAGCGCACTCGCCACGCCAATGACAATGGTGATCAGCGCAAACGCCTTGATCAGATCGCCCGAGCTCGCCTGCGCCCGCAGCCCGTCGAGCAATTGCGCATTGCCCTCGGTCCAAGGCGTCGCGTCGAGCCCGGTTTCGGCCTCGATCCGCTCCGAATAGGCCACCGCCGCGTTGAGATCGGCAAGTTTGATCTCGATCCGCGAAATCCCCTGCGACATCTCAAAGAGGGTTCGCGCCGCGGCAATGCTGACAAAAGCAGCCCGGCGGTCGAGCGCATCGACGCCGAGTTCGAAAATCCCCGAGATCACCAGCGCCCGCTCTTCACCCCGGTCCGACTGCAGCCGCACCACCTGCCCCACGCCAATGCCGAGATCATCTGCCAGCGCCTTACCGAGGATGATCCCGTTATTGGCGAGCAGCGTATTGCCGGCGACGAGCCCCTTGTCGAGATTGGCGATGGCCGAAACCTTGTCCGGCTCGACCCCGGTCACGCCGACCGGCGCCGTCACCTGCCCGCGCACCAGAAAACCATTGCCGACAATCTGCGGCGAAACAGCGACAACCCCATCCATCCGCTCGATCAGCGGCAGGAAGGCCCCAGCCGTGCGCAATTGCTCGCGCTGGTTGGAGGCCTGTTCGACCACGAGATATCCCGGGTTGTCGGGCAGGATAAGCCCGGCACTGCGGCTCGGCGCTTCGACGGTCACATGGGCAATATCGCCCACCGTCCGCTGCACGAGGAACACCGCCAGCCCGCCGATCAGCGCACTCATGAAGATGAAGACAAAGACGCCCACCGCCACCCCGGCGATGAGCAGCCCCGTCTGGGCCTTGTTGGCGGTCAGATACCGCATGGCGATCTTGAGCCCGTAGAGCATGGCCTATTCGACCTTCACTTTTTCGCCCGCCGCCACCGCACTTGGATCGAGCACCACGAGATCGCCCGCGCTCAGCCCCTCGGTGACCATCACCCGCTCCGCCGGCCAGTCGGAAAATTCGATTTTGCGCGCCACCACCACATCGCCTTCGACGACGAACACATGGCTCTCCGTCGCTTCGGTGATGATCGCCCCGCGCGGAATGGACAACGCCTCTTCCACCTCGGCCACGATGATATTGGCATTGACCGTGAGGCCCACCGGCAGCGTCGTCGGATCGTCAAAGGCGATCTTGACCATGCGCCCACCGGTCGAAATATCGACGCGCGGCGCCGCAAACACCACCGAACCATGGCGCGGCACACTATCACCCACCGGCTGCAGCAAGACCTTCAGCCCCTCTTCGATCCGTGCCGAATAAAGCTCATCCACTTCCGTATCGACCAGCAGCGTGTCGATATCGGCAATGGTGAACAGCTCGGACTGCAGATCCACCAGCTGCCCCCGCTCCACCGAGCGCGACAGCACCACGCCACTGAGCGGCGCAGTAATCGAATATTGCTTGAGCGCGGTTTCCGCCTCGTCGAGCGCCGCACGCAGGCGACTGACCTCGGTCGCCGCCGCCGTCAGCGCCAGATCGGCGTCCTCGCGGGTCGAGCGCGAGGCATTCTCGCCCAGCGCCGTCGCCCGGTCGGCCGTTGCCTGTGCCTGCTGCTGGCGCACGATCCCGGCTTCGAGCGCCGCGCGCGCCTGGTCGAGCAGCGCCTTGGGCCGCGCCACATCGAGCTGCACCAGCACTTCGCCAGCCTTGACCTCATCGCCCTCGGCGACATTGACCTGCAGCGCCGGTGCTGAAACCGCCGAGCGCACCTTGACCTCTTCGCGCGGCACGACGCGCCCATTGACCGCGAGCAGCTGGCTCATCGGCCCGGCCGCCACCGCTTCCACCGCCACTTCCGCCGGCTTTTCTTCCCACGGCCGCTCGATAAATCCATAGGTCCCGACCGCCGCCAGAGCGAGCGCCAGCACCAGCCACTTGCCCCAGCCCCGCTTGCGCTTGGTGGACGCGCGGGGGGATTCCGCTTTGCTCGCTGCAGCCATGACCGAAAATCTCACTTGATACGCTGAGGATGATACGTCGCGAGGGCGCAAATGGTTCTCGCAATCGTGAAAACACCGGCCGCCGCCCGCCGCCAATCCCTAGCACACTGTCCTCCGCCGAAGGACAAAACCTGCCCCGCCCACCTCCTAACCCGCTGGAACCGAAGCTGCATCCTGCCGTTGCGGGCTGTGGAGGTACGCTATGGATCTGATCTTGGATAAGGCCCCCGAGGCTCTGGTACGGCAAACCACCCGCCACGGACCCCTCGTGGGAGCAGAGACCACCACTTTCCGCCTTTGGGCGCCCAGCGCCAAGGCGCCGAACCTGCTGATCAGGGGCCAGGCCCCGCGGCCCCTGACACGCGCTCCGGATGGCTTCTGGCAGCTCGAAGTCGCCGATGCAGGCCCCGGCACACGCTATAAATTCGCCATTGGCGAGCTGGTTTTCCCCGACCTTGGCTCCCGTCAGCAGGACGGAGACGCCACCGGCTGGTCCGTCGTGCGCGCTCCGCTGCCGCCCTCCCGGCGGAAAACCCCGCTGCGCCCCTGGCACGAAACCCTCATCTGCGAGGTCCATGTCGGCACGGCCAGCCCCGAAGGCACCTTTGCCGGACTGGCCCGCCGCCTCGAGCATTTTCGCGATGCCGGCTACACCTGCCTCGAAATCATGCCGCTCAACGAATTTCCCGGCACCCGCAACTGGGGCTATGACGGCACGCTGATCTTTGCCCCCGAGAGCGCCTATGGCACGCCCGAGGAGTTGCGCGCCCTCGTCGACCGCGCCCATGCGCTGGGGCTCTGCATGGTGCTCGATGTCGTCTACAACCATTTTGGCGAGGTCGACAATTTCGCCCCCAAGGTTGCGCCGGAGTTTTTCGCCGACGACATCGAGACCCCCTGGGGCCCCGCGGTAGACTTCACCCAACCCATGGTGCGCCAGTTCTATTATGAGAACGCCCGCATGTGGCTTGAGGAGTTCGATTTCGACGGCCTGCGCTTCGACAGCGTCCACGAGATCGGCACCGAGGCGCGCGACCGTTTCCTCATCGAGCTTGCCCATGTGGCGCGCACCGCCAAGCGCCACGCCAAGCTGATCCTCGAGAACATGGAAAATACCGCCACCTGGCTCGAACGGACTCCGGAGGATGAGCCCGTCCTCTACGCCGCCCAGTGGAACGACGACATCCACCATGTCCTCACCCACCTCGTCACCGGCGCGCCCAAGTTCGGCTATGACGATCCGGAAAAGGACCCCTTCGCGGACCTCGAAAAGGCCCTCGCCGATGGCTTTGTCCATGATGGCGAAGCCCCCGGTCCCTCCGACGGCACTACCCGCAACGAGCCCGCCAGCGACCTGCCGCCCGATGCTTTCATCACCTATGTCCAGAATCACGACCAGATCGGCAATCGTGCCGACGCCCGCCGCCTGGCCGACCGCATATCGGCTGAAAAACTCGACTTCCTCTATTTCGTAGCCCTGCTCGCCCCCCAGATCCCGCTGCTCTTCATGGGCGAAGAAGCCAGCCTGCGCACGCGCTTCCCCTTCTTCATCGATTTTCCCGAAGAGGCCGCAGAAGCCAAGCGGCGGGATCGCGACCAGCAGATGAAGGAGATGTTCAAGGAAAAGCTGCCGCCCGGTGGCCTGCCCGATCCCAACGCCACCGAGACCTTCGACATGGCGCGGCTCGACTGGGATGGTTTTTCCGCTCCCGACGCCGTCGCCGCGCTCGCGCGCTTCCGCCAGCTCGCCCAATATCGTCGCGACATTGTCTGGCCCCTGACCTCAAGCGTCTGCCGCGCCGCCCACAGCGCCCGCCAGGAAAATGGCCTTATTATTACCTGGGTGTTTGAGGCCGGCACCTATTCCATGGCGCTCAACCCACAGGACAAGGCCATCACGCTCGCGTGCAAGGTCGATCGTCCGGCGGCCGCCACGGGAACGCATCGGGTCGATGGCGAGAGGCTCGCGCTTGGGCCCTGGTCGGCCCTTGTCTGGTAACCACCGCCATGGCTGATGCCGCCGCCCGCCGCGTCCATCTCTGCATCGACGTGCAGACCATGTTCGCCACCGACACCGACTGGTGCGCTCCATGGCTGACCCGTACCCTGCCCGCCATCGAGGCGCTGGTGGAGCGCGATCCCGCGCGGACCGTCTTCACCCGCTTCATTCCCGCCCAGACCGCAGAGCATGCCATTGGCGCCTGGCAGGATTATTACCGCCGCTGGCCCGCCATGACTGGCGAGCGTCTCACCCCCGAGCTCATCGACCTTGTCCCGTCGCTGCAGCGGTTCGTCCCGCCCGCACATGTGCTCGACAAAAGCGTCTATTCGCCCTGGCTTGGAACGCAGTTGCATGCCGCCCTGCAGCAACGCGGCATCGATACGCTGGTGATCACGGGTGGGGAGACCGACGTCTGCGTCATGGCCGCCATCATCGGGGCCATCGATCTCGGTTACCGCATCATCCTGCCCAGTGACGCTGTCTTCGGCTCCGCCGACGAGACCCATGACGCTGCCCTCACCCTTTTTCATTCTCGCTTCGGCCAGCAATTGTCGACCTGCACCACAGGCGAGCTGATCGACAACTGGACGGAGTATGCATGACCAGTATCGGCTACCACGCCTCCCATGAGCAGTTTTCGCCCCGTACCCTGGTTGAGCTGGTCAAAAAGGCAGAGGCTGCGGGCTTTTCCTGTGCCAAGTCGTCCGATCATTTTCAGCCCTGGAGCGAACGCCAGGGCCATTCCGGCTTTGCCTGGTCCTGGCTCGGCGCGGCCCTTGAGGCCACCGCCTTTCCCATCGGCTCGATCACCGCTCCGGGCTATCGCTACCATCCCGCCATCATAGCCCAGGCCGCCGCGACGCTCGGCGAAATGTTCCCGTCCCGCTTCTGGCTGGCGCTCGGTACCGGCGAGGCAATCAACGAGTCCATCACCGGCCTGCCCTGGCCCGAAAAGGCCGAACGCAATGCGCTGTTGCGCGAATGCGTCGATATCATCCGGGCCCTGTTCGATGGCGAGACAGTCACTCATCGCGGCCGTGTCACCGTCATCGAGGCAAAGCTCTATTCGCTGCCCGATCATCCCGTGCCCCTCTTCGGCGCGGCCATGACGCCAAGGACGGCGGCCTGGTGCGGCGGCTGGGCCGATGGCCTGCTGACCGTGGGCGGCGATCTCGACACGGTGCGCCGCGTTGTCGATGCCTTCCGGGAGAATGGCGGCGAACACAAGCCGATCCATATCCAGCAGGCCCTCTCATGGGCCGACACCGAGGCGGAAGCGCTTGAGATGGCACTGGAGCAATGGGGCCCCGCCGCCATTGGCGGCGAGGCCGCCTGGGATCTGCGCCGCCCGTCGGACTTCGACACGGTTGCGCGCCTTGTCGGCGAAGCCGAGATCCGCAAAAGCGTTGCCATTTCGGCTGACCCCGGCCGGCACCGCGCCTGGATCGAGGCCCTCGCCACCCGCGACCCGCAGGCCATCCATCTGCATTGCGTCGGCACCAATCAGTCGGCCTTCATCGACATGGCGGCCCGCCACCTCGTCCCCATTGCTGAGGGATAGCGCCGCTGGCGCGAAGTCGGCCCGTGCAACCAAGGCCGAGCTCTGGCCGTTGTCGGCGGGCAACGGAGACACATTCATGTCCACTTCATCTTCGCGGTTCTCAGTCGAGGCCGGGGACCATCGTCGGTTGGGCGCACACTGGGATGGGGAGGGCACAAATTTCGCGCTGTTCTCTGCCTATGCGTCGCGGGTCGAATTGTGCCTCTATGACGAGACGGGAAAAACCGAGATCGGCCGCGTCGATCTCCCCGAATATACCAATGAGATCTGGCACGGCTATGTGCCCGGCCTGCGTCCCGGCACCTGCTATGGCTATCGCGTCCATGGCCCGTTCGAACCCGAACATGGTCACCGCTTCAACCCGGCAAAACTCCTCCTCGATCCCTATGCCCGCGAAATCGTCGGCGCAGTGGAGTGGAACCCTGCGCTCTTCGGCTACAATGCCGAGGCGGAAGAGAAGGACCTCTCCTTCAACGACGCCGACAGCGCCGCCTTCATGCCCAAGGGCCGCATCATTGACCCAAAATCCTATGACTGGGGCAATGATACAATGCCCGATATCGATTGGGCACGCACGATATTCTACGAGACCCATGTCAAAGGCTTTACCCAGCTGCACCCGGCCATCCCGGAAGAACTGCGCGGGACGTTTGAAGGTCTCGGGCAAAAGGAAGTCATCGACTACATCAAGTCGACCGGCGTCACCTCCGTCGAGCTCCTGCCCATCCACGCCTTTCCGGACGACGACTTCCTGCTGCAAAAGGGCCTGCGCAATTTCTGGGGCTATAACACCCTTGGCTTCTTTGCCCCGGCCAATCGCTATTATGGCCCCAATGGGCTCAATGGCCTGCGCAACACCATCCGCGCCTTCCATGATGCCGGTTTGGAAGTCATTCTGGACGTGGTCTACAACCATACCGCCGAAGGCAATGAGATGGGGCCGACCCTTTCCTTCAAGGGCATCGACAATTTCTCCTATTACCGCACCATGCCGGGCGACCCGCGCTACTACATCAACGACACCGGTACCGGTAATACCGTCAACACCAGCCATCCCCGCGTTCTGCAGATGGTCACGGACAGCCTGCGCTACTGGGCCGAGGACATGCATGTAGACGGCTTCCGCTTCGATCTCGGCACTATTCTGGGGCGCGAGCCGGAAGGGTTTGACCAGCGCGGCGGCTTCTTCGATGCGGTCGGGCAGGACCCGGTCCTCTCGCAGGTCAAGCTCGTCGGCGAACCCTGGGACATCGGTCCCGGCGGCTATCAAGTCGGCGGCTTCCCGCCCGGCTGGGCCGAGTGGAACGACAAATACCGCGACACCATCCGGGACTACTGGAAGGACACCGACCACATTTCCCAGGACTTTGCCGCCCGCTTCACCGGCTCAGGCGATGTCTATGATCTGCGCGGCCGTCGCCCCTGGGCCGGGGTCAACTTCCTCACGGCCCATGACGGTTTCACCCTCCATGACCTCGTCTCCTATAATGACAAGCACAACGAGGCCAATGGCGAGGACAACAACGACGGCCACAACGACAACCGTAGCTATAATTATGGCGCCGAGGGCGAGACCGACGACGAGAACATCGTCGCCATCCGCGAGCGGCAGAAGCGCAATTTCCTCGCGACGCTCTTCCTCTCCCATGGCACGCCCATGCTGTTGGCGGGCGACGAGTTCAGCCGCACCCAGCATGGCAATAACAATGGCTATGCCCAGGACAGCGAAATCAGCTGGATCCATTGGGACCATAGCGAGAACGCAAAATCGCTGACCGATTTCGTCCGAAAGCTGATCGCCATCCGCCAGGCCCAGCCGCTGGTCCATCGCGAAAACTGGCGCGATATGATGAGCGTCACCTGGTACAATCCCGGTGGCGGCGAACAGCAGACCGCCCATTGGCTTGATGGCGGCGCCACGACACTGGGCCTGCGCCTGTCGCGCGACGACCTCAAGGATCAGGACGGCATCTGGTGGGAGGTGGTTGTGCTCTTCAACCCCCATGACGGCGAAGTCGACTTCGTCCTGCCCGAGCGCGCCGACGGTTCAGACTGGATCGTCGAGATCGACACCGCCGCTCTCGAAGACCATCGCGCCACCCCGACCCACGGCACCATAAAGATGGCACCGCGCTCGCTCGTGCTCCTGCGCTGAAACAACTTTGGGAGGGCCATGCCCTCCCATCACATTTCGCAGCCCGAAGCTCTCAACGCTAACAGTCTGCTAACCAACTCACCGCCAATGCCTCACGCGATGGACGCGTATGCGGCCTCGATGATTGCGGCCGCGCGCGGCCCGATATCGCCGCCGTCATGCATCTTGTTGGTCGTCCAGCACAGCGACAGACCCGCCACCGGATCGGCAAAAGCCTGCGATCCACCGGCTCCGGAATGCCCGAAAGCCTCAGGATTCGGGCCCATTGCCCGGTGCGGCGGGGAGTTGAGCATGAAGCCGACGGCCATGCGCAGCCGGCCCTTTTCGGCATTCTCGCCCCGCGCCCGCTGCTCGGTCAGGAACTGCGCCAGCGTTTCCTGGCCCACCAAAGGCTTTTCGCCATTGGGGCCGGGATTGATGACGGCATTATAGATCCCAGCGACGGCCCGCGCCGTGCCATGTCCGTTTACGGACGGAATTTCGTTTTGGCGCCAAAGGGTTGAGTTGTAATCCTCTTCCACCGGCACCGACTGCCACATGCGATAGGCGACCGATTCCACCGGCTCCCGCTTGGCGGCATTGACCACATTATTGGCCGACGGCACGATCGTCGCACAGCGCGCCCGCTCGGCCTCGGACATGCCGATAAAGTAGTCAAACCCCCGCGGCGCACAGATTTCTTCCCTGAGGAATGTGCCCAGCGTCTTCCCCGTCACCCGGCGGATCAGCTCACCGGCGATAAAGCCCAGGGTCGAGGAATGATAGACCTGCTGCTCGCCCACCGGCCAAAGCGGCTTCTGGTTGGCGATGGCAGAGATCATCCGGTCCCAGTGGTAGAAATCACCAGGCTTGGCCAGATCGGTGACGGGAATCCCAGCCAGATGGCTAAGCGCCTCCCGCACCGTCACTTTTTCTTTGCCCTCGGCGGCGAACTCCGGCCAGTACTGGCTGACCGGAGCATCGAGCGAGAGCAATCCGCGATCGGCCACCATGGCCACGCAGATCGCGGAAATCCCCTTGGCGACCGACATCATCAGCGTGATGGTATCGGCCTGCCAGGGGGCATTGCTTGCGGCGTCCCGGCTTCCCCCCCACAGATCAACCACAAGCTTGTTGCCGTGGTAGATCGCCACGGCGCCGCCAAGCTCTTCACGCTGCGTGAAATTCTCGGAAAACGCCCGGGCGACCGGGGCAAAGCGGTCTTCGGCAAAGCCGCCGATCAAAGGAAGAGAACCGTTGGACATGGCGATTAACCCGAGATCACTTCCTGCTGCATGCGCTGGGTAATTTCGGTGAACTGGCTCTGGATCGACGCCCAGTCGATGCGCAGCAGCTGGTCCGCCGGAGCGATCTTGCTGGCGACGGCCGGGTCAAGCACGGCCTTCGAGTTGGTGACGCCGGTCGGCATTGCATTGCCGAAAGCAGCCTGCTGCTCGGGCGCCAGAGCGAAGTTGACGAATTCGAGCAGGAGATCGCGGTTCGGGTGGTTCGCCGGCACGTGGTAGGACAAAACGCCCATCGGTGCGCCTTCCGCCGGGATGATGAACTTGCCCGGCACGCCGCCATCGATGAGTGCGTGCGAGCGGAAGCCGCCAAAACCGGCAGCCACACCAGCTTCCTTGCGCTGGATCAGGCCATCGACTTCGTTCGAGGTGTTGAACCAGCGAGCGATATTGGGCTTGAGTTCCTTGAGCTTTTCGACGCCCTTGGTCCAGTCCGAGCCATCGCCGGCGAGCTTTGCCGCGATCATCACGAATTCATACATCGAACCGGCCGAAGCGGCAGGCGCGAGAATCTTGCCGGCCAGGGACGGATCCCACAGATCAGCCCAGGACGTGATGGGCTTTTCGACCATGTCTTCGCGGTAGAGGATACCGTAGTCGACATAGTTGAAGCCGACGGCCTTGCTCTCATAGACGTCGCGGAAGATCGGGTGCACGTCAGCCAGGTTCGGGATGTCGTTCGGCGTCAGCTCGAGGAAGAGGTCCGGAACGCGGATCGCGCGCATGGCGACCGGCAGCGAGAGGAACGGCAGGTCGATCTCGGGCACATTGCGGTTGATGATGGCATTGTTCAGCCACTCATCGGCCGAGCCGTACTTGATGACGAATTCAACGCCATGCGCAGCGGCAAACGGATCGAGCACGATGCGGCGATAGTGCTCTTCATAGGCACCGCCGAACAGCGTCGTCACGATGGTCTTGCTCTGCGCACGTACGATCGCGGGGAAGCCGGTGATCAGACCAGCCGCGGCGGTTGTCGCCAGAAAATGGCGTCGGTTCATTGAAATGGACATTAAGTTTCTCCCTTAAGAATTCAGTAGGCGGATGGCGGAGCGGTCAAAGGTCACAAAGACCTCCTCACCCGGCTTGAAACTGTCGACCGCGGTGGACACACGGGCCACAATCGGCCCCACCGACGTGTCGACGACGAAGGCGTTCTGCTCGCCCAGATAGGTCAGTGAATTGACCTTTCCGGCGATCCCCTCGCCCTCCTGTGTGCGCTTGAGCGCGACCCGCTCTGCCCTGATGGCAAAGCGAATATCCTTGGCCCCCGCCGGAGCCACGGCATCGGCCAGAACGCTGGCATCGCCGATCTTCAGACGCGTCTGGCCACCCTCAACGCCATCAATCTTGGCATCGAGAATGTTCTGGAAGCCCATGAAGCTCGCCACGAACTCATTGGCCGGGTTCTCATAGACCTCGTTGGCCGGGGCGATCTGCTGGATGACCCCGCCCTCCATCACCGCGACCCGGTCGCTGAGCACCACAGCCTCTTCCTGGTCGTGGGTCACGAAGATCGCGGTAATGCCCAGTTCCTTGGTCACGCGGCGCAGTTCCACCTGCAGCGCTTCGCGCAGCTTGCGGTCGAGCGCACCAAAGGGTTCGTCGAGCAGAAGAGCGGTCGGATTGGTGACAATGGCGCGGGCGATGGCAACGCGCTGCTGCTGGCCGCCGGAAAGCTCATGCGGCATGCGGCTGACATACGCATCGAGCCGCACCAGCGACAGCGCCTTCTTCACCCGTTCCTCACGCTCCTCGCGCGCCACGCCCTGCATCTTGAGGCCGAAGGCGACATTGTCGGCCACGCTCATATGCGGGAACAGCGCATGGGACTGGAACACCATGGCGATATGGCGCTTGTGGATCGGCGTGCGCGTGACGTCGCGCCCTTCAAGGACAATGCTGCCCTCGTCGATATCAGCAAGGCCGGCAATCGAGCGCAGCAGCGTGGTCTTGCCGCAGCCGCTGGGGCCCAGCAGCGTGACCAATTCACCCTTTTCGATCGAGAGCGAGACATTGTTGAGCACCTTGAGGCGCCCGTAGCTCTTGGAAATGTTCGAACAATTGAGTGCAGTCACGTTCTATGCTCCCAGCGTCTTGCGCAGACCCGCAAAGCGCTCAAGCGCAATTGCGACGACAAGAGCCATCACGATGAGGAGGGTGGAAACCGCGGCGACCGACGGGTCGAGATTATACTCGACATAGCTCATCAGGCTCAGCGGAAGGGTGTTCATCCTGGCATTGGCGAGGAAGAGCGAGATCGACACATTGTCGAACGAGATCACGAAGGCAAAGACCATGCCCGCGATCAGGCCGGGAGCAAGACCCGGCAGGGTGATCAAGAGGAAGGTCTTGATGTTGTTGGCCCCGAGCGTACGCGCGGCTTCTTCGGCCAGGGGATCAAGCCGCATCAGGCTGGCACTGGTGGTGCGCAGGAGATAGGGCAGGACGATCAGCACGTGCGCCACGATCAAACGGGTGCTGCCCGCCCCAAAACCAATGCGGGAGGTTGCCAGAAGAATGGCAAGACCGATGACGACCGATGGCACAACCAGCGGGGCCAGGAGGATGGTCTGGAACACCTCGCGTCCCTTGATATTGCTGCGCGTGATGGCGAGCGCCGCTGCAATGGCGAGCGGCGTTGCGATGGCGGTCGAGACGACGGCCAGCCACAGCGAGTTCCAGGCTGCAGACAGGAATTCGGGCTTGGCGAGGGCGAAGAAATACCAGCGCAGCGTAAAATTCTGCGGCGGGAATTCGAGGATCTCGCTGGTGCCGAAGGAGCTGAGCGCAATCACCACTGTGGGCGCAAGGATAAAGGTGAACAGCAGCGCGATGACCACGCCGAAGAAAATGCGGCCGATCATGTGCGCCTCCGGGCGGGGGCCAGAAGATTGGTCAGCGCGCCTAGGCCGAACACAGCGCTCGCGGCGACGATGAGCAGCAGGAAGGCCATGGCAGAGCCGGCGCCCCATTCATAAAGGCTGACAAAGTTCTGGTAGATCAGGGTGGTGATGAAGTTCGGACCGCTCGGACCTAGAACGGCCGGCGTCACATAGGCCGAGATCGAGAGCGAGAAACAGAGCGTAACGCCCGCACCGATGCCTGGCACGCAGAGCGGCAAGAGCACATGCCACCAGATGCGCGCGCGGTTCGCCCCCAAAGAGGCAGCGGCTTCGCTGACCGCCATGTCGATGCGATCGAGGGCAGCGACGAGATTAAGCACCATGAAGGGCAGGACGACATGGACCAGGCCAATGCCGATGGCGAGGTCGGTATAGAGCAGCTTAATCGGCGACTGGATCAGACCCAGCCCGATCAGCGCATTATTGATCACGCCATTCTGCCCCAGGATGACGATCCAGCCATAGGAGCTGGCCACCATGCTCACCAGGAGCGGCGACAGCACAATGATGGAAATCGGCGAGCGCCAGACGGCAGGCGCCCGCCACATCAAAGCGGCCAGAGGAAACCCGAGTACGAGCGCGGCCGCCGTAACGCCCAGCGAAATCAGAAAAGTCTTGCCGGCAACACCCAGGAAGAATGCATCTGTCAACAGATCAGAGAAATTGCTGAGGGTTGGCCCCTGCAAATCCTGAACTGCAAAGTCGCCGGTAAGCGTACTAAAATTAAGTAGGTAGAATAAGGGGATAGCCAAACACACGCCGAGCAGTGCCATGGCTGGCAACAGCAGGACCGCGGAAAGGCGGGTCGATAAAAATGGCATTCGGGACTCCTCAAGCCCAAATTTCCCCATCAACAGTCATCTGTCAACAGTTTTCATCTAGGGTGCTGAAGTGTCGCGGAATTTCACCGGCGATCGGAACCACGCGCGCCAAAAAGGCACCGATGCAGTCGATCGGGTCAGGTGTACCGCTGAATCTGGTCGCAGATGCGTGGGCTACACGGGCCCGAAGAGGACAACCCCACGGTCGTCGGTGTGTCGGACAAGGTGTCCGCGGATTGTCAGATAATTGGCAAGGGCCGGCATCATGTGCGGCATGCGGGTTCCCAGATGTGCCAGGGCCCGATCCGAGAACACGAGCGGCACCATCTCCGCACAGCTCATGGGATGCGTGATCGCTGCCCGCAGTCGATCGAGACGGGCCAGATGCCCCTGACGGATACGAACAATCGTTGATCCCAAAGGCATGGGATCGCCATGTCCGGGAAGCACAATCGTATCGGCCGGAAGCGCTTCCATGGCCTCTAGGAAATCGAGATAGGCGCCCATCGCGTCGTACTCGGGATCATTGCTCTGGACGACGATCTGGGGTCCGGACCCGGAGAGCAGCTGGTCGCCGGCAACCAGGATCTTTCGGTCGGCCGCATAAAGGCAGGCCGGCGCCAGTGAATGCCCGCCACCGACGAGTACCTCGAAGTCGATGCCGCCGAGACGGATATGGTCGCCTGCTTGGAGAACCTGAAAGTCCTGTGGGAAGGGCGCCATGACCGAATAGTCGGATGGCAGGCGCGCGGCGCTGGCGTCAAAGCCGTTTCGCGCCCAGAGCACCTGCAACTCGACCAGCCGCTCAGCCTGCGTGGTATTGCTCAGCCGCATGGCATCTGAGTGTTCGGTCGCGGTCATCAGAAAAGCGGCGCCGCTGCGTTCCAGCAATGGCCCGGCCTGACCGACGTGATCGATATGCATATGCGTACAGAGAATGTGCTGGGCACCCTCTACCCAGTCATCCTCAACCTGCGCCCAGACCGCGGCAGTCGCAGCGTTGGGCAGCCCGGTATCGATGATGGCGTGGCTGCCGCGCTGACCGATGATCAGCGCGTTGACGCCACCGAAGGCCGGCATCGGCAGGCGAAGGCACCTTATGCCTTCAACCCAATTTTCGATGTCCCCTCCCCCCGACATGCGCCCTAAGCTCGGGCGAAATGACAGGCTGCGAGGTGATCCGCCTTGCCATGGGAGGTGAGCGCAGGCTCGGACTGGGCGCACTGATCCACGGCCATCGGGCAGCGAGTGCGGAAAGCACAGCCGGACGGCGGGCTCATCGGGTTGGGCAGGTCACCCTTGGCGATCAGCCCATCCGTATCGGACTTGCCGCCGATCTGCGGGATCGCGGCCAGAAGCGCGCGGGTATAGGGATGGGACGGACTGTCAAACACGTCTTCGGTCTTGCCCTGCTCAATGATCCGGCCGAGATACATCACCACAACTTCGTCGGAGATGTGCCGCACCACAGACAGATCGTGCGAGATGAACACATAGGTCAGTCCGAGGTCTTTCTGGAGCTTCATCAGGAGGTTGATGACCTGCGCCTGAATTGAAACGTCCAGAGCCGACACCGCTTCGTCCAGAATAAGCACATCCGGATTAAGCGCAAGCGAGCGTGCAATGGCGATACGCTGACGCTGCCCACCGGAAAACTCCGGCGACCGGCGCAGACCCGCCTCGGGCGGCAGACCCACATATTCGAGCAGCTCATTGACGCGGTCGCGGCTGTAATTGCCAGAGATCCGCAGCGGCTCGGCAATCACGTCATGAATGGTCATGCGCGGATCGAGCGAGGAATAGGGGTCCTGGAAGACCACCTGCAGCTCCTTACGCTTGTTGCGCAGGGCCTGGCCGCGCAGCGTAAAGAAGGGTTCGCCGTTGAGGTAGACCTCGCCGCCGCTGGCTTCGGCCAGACGCAGCAGCACGCGTGCCAGAGTGGACTTGCCGCAACCGGACTCGCCGACAATGCCGAGCGTCTTGCCGCTTTTGAGATCAAAGGAGATATCGCGCAGCGCGTGCAGCTTGTGCGGACGGAAGGCCTTTCCGCGCACGTCAAACACCTTGTTGAGATGCTCGACCTTGAGAGCCGACTTGAGCTGGACATCGGAATCGTTTGCGGCGACCTGCTCTGCCGGGGCGGCACTGAGCGCACGCTGCTCGGCCAGCCAGTCGGGTGTTACCTCGGCGAAGTGGCAGGCCACGTCGCGGTCGCTGTCGGTGGCGCGCAATGCCGGATCCGACGCGCCGCATTCGGGCCGATCACGACCGATGGCGCAACGCGGCTGAAACGCGCAGCCCTGCGGACGCTTGCGCGGATCGGGAACAAAGCCCGGGATCGAATACAGCGAGGAAACCTTGTGGTCGACCTTTGGCAGGCTGGCGATCAAGCCCGCCGTATAGGGATGCTCAGGCGTGGCGAAGAGCTTTTCGCCCGGAGCCTGTTCCACCACACGGCCCGAATACATGACCGCGAGGCGATCGGCATATTCAGAAACGAGACCCAGGTCGTGGGTGATCAGCACCATGGCGGCGCCGGTGCGGGCCCGCACTTCGGCCAGCACCTTCATCACCTGAGCCTGGATGGTCACGTCGAGAGCCGTCGTCGGCTCGTCGGCGATCAAAAGGTCTGGTTCATTGGCCATGGCCATGGCGATGACCACGCGCTGGCGCATGCCGCCCGAGAATTCGTTCGGGAACTGGGTCGCGCGGCGTTCCGGGTTGGGAATGCCGACAAGCGACAGGAGCTCGATGACGCGTGCCTGGATTTCTGCGCCGGACTTCTTCGGATTGTGCAGCCGGATCGCCTCGGCGATCTGGTCGCCGATCTTGAGCACGGGGTTCAGCGTGGTCAGCGGATCCTGGAAGATGATCGAGACCGACTTGCCGCGGACCTTGCGCAGTTCGGCAAAGCTGAGCGTCGTCAGCTCCTGACCGCGCAGCACGATGCTGCCGCCGGCAATGCTGAGGCCTGGGCCAAGGAGGCCCAGCACGGCCAGCATGGTCAGGCTCTTGCCCGAGCCGGACTCTCCGACAATCCCGAGAACCTCGTTCTCATAGACGTCGAAGGAGACGTCGCGCACGAGGTGGATTACCCCGCCATCAGCCGCCTTGGCATCGATGGACAGATTGCGAACGCTCAGGACCGTAGCAGGAGCGGTTGAAACGGCAGTTGCAGCAGCAAGCGTCATGACACCATCTCCAGGTCATTTTCCTTGGTGAAGGCCTGTGACAGGAACTGGAACCCGGCCACCAGAATGAAGAGGGCAATGCTGGGGAGCATGGCGAGATGCGGCGCGAGGGAGAGATAGTTCTGACCTTCGGAAACCATCATACCCCAGCTCGGCAATGGCGGCTGAACGCCAAGACCGAGATAGCTCAGCGAGGCTTCGAGCACGACAATCATGCCGAACTCATAGGACCCCACGATCAGCATCTGCGGCAACACGTTGGGCAGAAGATGCTGGCGGATGTTCCAGGTCGCGGATGCGCCCTGCACTCGCGCCGACAGGATGAATTCGCGCTCGCGCAGGCTGAGCGTCATGCCACGAGCCACGCGGCCATAGGCGACCCAGCTGGTCAGACCAAGGAGGATGGCGAGGTTGAAGACGCTCGGTCCGATGATGGCGGTGACGGCGATCAGCAGCAGGACGCGCGGGATCGAGAGCTGCAGGTCTGCAAGACCCATGATGACCGCCTCAACCGGACCGCGGAAATATCCTGCGATCAGGCCCAGGGTGACACCGATGACAAGGCTCACCGCAACAGCGCCGAGGCCGATCAGCGTGGACACCTGGCCCGCAAGTGCCAGACGCGACAGGAGATCTCGGCCGAGCGTATCGGTTCCCAGGATGAAATACTTTCCATCAAAGGATGTCCCGCCCATGGGCAGCAAGGTTGCACCCAGATCTTGGGTGTAGGGATCGTAGCCGGGCAGCAGGGGGATGACGATGACCAGCACCGCCATGATGAGAAGCAGGATGCCAGCTGTGGCCTGAGAGAATGAAATCCGGGCCATCACTTGAGCCTCACGCGGGGATCGAGCAATCCGTAAAGGATATCGACGATCAGGTTGATGACGACAAAGACCAGGGAGATCAGGAAGACGCCGGCCACGATGACGGGGAAGTCACGCTGGCTGACCGACTGCACGATCAGGCGGCCTACGCCTGGCCAGCTGAACACGGTCTCCGTAACGACGGTGCCCCCCAGCAGCATGCCCAGATTGATACCGGCCACGGTGATCAACGGCAGCAGCGCATTGGGCAGCATGTGCTTGAGCAGCACCTGGATACGCCCCTGGCCCTTTGCATAGGCGGTGCGGACATAGTCGTTCCGCTGCTCAGCCGAGAGCGAGGCATTAAAAAGGCGCAGGTAGAGGGCAAGCTCATAGGTGCCCAGCGTCAGCGCCGGCAGAATGAGATGGGCGAAAGTGCCGCGCCCATAAGACGGCAACCAGCGCAGCCACACCGAGAAGATGAGGATCAGCACGAGGCCGAAGGAAAAAACGGGGATCGCCTGACGGCCGAGAGCGGCCCAGGTGATGACGTCGCGAACCCAGGCGTGGCGGGTCATGCGCATCAGGATCCCAAGCACAAAGGCGAGGCCAATACCGACGGCGAAGGATGCCACAGCAAGTTCAAGCGTCGCAGGGATGCGCTCAAGGACGAGATCCATGGCGGGCACCGCCTGGCGGAGCGACATGCCGAAATCGCCCGTCATCGCATTGCCCATGAACAAAATGTACTGGACGAACAACGGCTGGTCGAGACCAAGGGCAGCGCGCAGACGCGCAGCGTCTTCGGCAGAAGCCTCCGGCGGCAACAGCAGCACGGACGGATCGCCGGCAAGCCGCGTCAGAAAGAACGCCGCGGTTATCACGCCCGCTATAGTCAATACTGACTGCAGCAGCCGCTTGAGTATGAAGCCTGCCATATCGCCTCCTTGTGCCCGTCTGACCGAATTGCGCTTCCCGCAATCCACTCCACGCCAAGCTGAACAATGAGGAAGGCTAAAACGCGGGCCGAAAACTGTCAACAGTAGACAATGAGCGGTTTCGTCTTTAGCGTGCGACGACATGATGAGCTGCCCGGAAGGGCATTCTCTCAGGGCGACGGTCTACAGAAAAAGGACAGGACATGAAAGCAGCAGTCGTTTGGAAAGCGGGCGAGCCGCTGACGATCGAGAACGTCACGATCGAGAAACCCAAGAGCCGCGAAGTGCTCATTCGCACCGCTTACGCTGGCATTTGCCACTCCGACCTGCACTTCTCGGATGGCACCTATCCCCATCCCATGCCTTATATTCCCGGCCACGAAGCCTCCGGTGTCGTTGAGGCCGTTGGCGAGGATGTGACCCACGTAAAGCCCGGCGATCACGTCGTGGGCTGTCTCTCGGTCTTCTGCGGCACATGCCCGCAGTGCGTCACCGGCCACCCCAGCCTGTGCGAATCTGACACACCCAAACTGCCCGCTGGCGTCGCCCGTCGCATGTCCCTCAACGGCCAGGTGATTCACCAGTCGTCCAATCTGTCGGCTTTCGCAGAGCAGATGCTGGTGCACGAAAATGCCGTGGTGAAGATCGACCGCGACGTTCCGCTGGACCGCGCCGCCCTCGTCGGCTGCGGCGTGCTGACCGGTGTCGGCGCCGTCATCCACGCCGCCAAGGTCAAGCCCGGCTCGACCGTGGCCGTCATCGGTTGCGGCGGCGTTGGCCTGTCCGTCATCTCCGGTGCCCAGCTGGCCGGTGCGGGTCGCATCATTGCGATCGACCGCCTCGACAGCAAGCTTGAAGTCGCCAAGCAGCTCGGCGCCACCGACGTGATCAACGCCACTGATGTCGATCCGGTCGAGCTGGTCATGGAACTGACCAAGGGCGGCGTCAACTATTCGTTCGAGGCGCTTGGCCTTCAGGTCACTGCTGACCAGGCCTTCCGCATGCTGCGCATGGGCGGTACAGCGACGCTGCTCGGCATGTTCAAGCCCGGCACCAAGCTGGAATTTGAAGGTTCGCTCTTCATCAAGGACCGCAAGATCCAGGGTTCGTCCATGGGTTCGAACCAGTTCCGCGTCGACATCCCGAACCTGCTCAACTTCTACAAGCAGGGCCGCCTGAAGCTCGACCACCTGATCAGCGACCGGATCGAGCTCGAACAGGTCAATGAGGGCTTCAAGAACCTCTATGGCGGCACTCCGGTGCGCCAGATCATCGACTTTCACTCCGGGGTTTAGTTCATGACTGCACAATTCCCTGAGTTGCAGCCGGCAACGCGCGCCTTTCTGGCGCGCCAGCTCGGCCACTTCATCAACGGCAAGATCGTCGTCCCCGCTGGCGCCGCGCAATCCAGCGTCATGGATCCGGGTCGCGGCAGCCAGCTGACGCAGGTTCCAACCGGTACCAGCGCCGATGTGGACAGCGCCGTCAGCGCAGCGCGCGCTGCATTCACCAAGGGCGCGTGGCGGGACATGAAGCCCAACATGCGTTCTCGCGTGATGTGGAAGTTCGCCGATCTGATCGAAAAACACACCCAGGTCCTCGCCGAGCTGGAATCGCTCAATGCCGGCCTGCCAATCGGCGCCGCCAAGCTGGGCCATATCGGCACCTCGGTCGACCTCCTGCGCTATGCAGCCGGGTGGCCGACCAAGCTGCTGGGCCGTACCATTCCAGTGTCCGCTCCGGGCGAATGGCACGCCTATACGCTTCGCGACCCGGTGGGCGTGGTGGCCCAGATCGTTCCCTGGAATGGCCCGCTGATGATGGCGGCCTGGAAGCTGGCTCCGGCGCTTGCGACCGGCTGCACCATCGTGCTGAAGCCGGCTGAGCAGACGCCGCTGACGGCGATCTACCTGGCGGAACTGGCTCTCGAAGCCGGCATCCCGGAAGGCGTGTTCAACGTCGTGCTCGGCGGCGCCGAAGTGGGCAGCGCCCTTTCGTCGCACCAGGATGTCGACAAGATCGCCTTCACCGGCTCGACCGGCGTCGGCCGCGCCATTGCCGTTGCCGCAGCGCAGTCCAACTTCAAGCGCGTGACCCTTGAGCTGGGCGGTAAGAGCCCGGTCATCGTCTTCCCGGACGCCGACCTCTCGGCGGCAATCCCTGCCATCGCTGCCGGCATTTTCTCCGGCGCCGGCCAGATCTGCACCGCCGGCTCGCGCCTCTACGTCCACGAAAAGGCGTTTGACCGCGTTCTGGAAGGCGTCGCTGAAGCCGCCGGCAAGCTCAACGTCGGCTATGGCCTTGATCCAGCGACCAATATGGGTCCGCTGATCACCGCCGCCCACCGCGATCGCGTCGCCGGCATGACCGAGCGTGCTGTTCGTGACGGCGCTTCCGTTGTGACCGGTGCTGCTGCGATCGAGGGCGACGGCTATTTCTACCAGCCGACCATCCTGGCAAATCTGACGCCGGACTCGGCCATTGTGCGCGAAGAAGTGTTCGGCCCGGTGCTCTCGGCTCTGCGCTTCACCGATGACGATCTCGACGCCATCGCAGCAGAGGCCAATTCCAGCGTTTATGGTCTTGCCGCCAGCATCTTCACCAAGGACTTCTCCCTGGCCCATAAGATGGCGGCCCGCGTCCGCGCCGGCACGGTTGGCATCAACCGGCACTTTGTCGGCGACAGCGCCCTGCCCTTCGGCGGGTTCCGTCAGTCCGGCTGGGGTCGCGAGAAGGGCGAGGAGATGTTCAACGCCTATCTCGAAACCAAGTCGGTTGCAGCGCCGCTCTAAGCGTCCCTGAACCCCGGAACTAAAAAGGCCCGGCAGATCGCTCTGGCGGGCCTTTTTGTGACTTGGATAGAAAGCCTTACGAGGCAGCGTCGACCTTGGAGAGAGTCGCGACGGCTTCGTCGGTCGACATGACGTCTGCATACTTGGCGTTCATGTCGAAGAGATTGACCTGGTGCGACGTCTGCGAACGGTCGTAGACAGCATCATGAGGCACGAGAACGCGGTAGTTATAGGCAAAGCCATCCACGACGCTGCCACGCACGCAACCGCTGGTCGTGCAGCCGGTGACCACCAGCGTGTCGATGCCGCGCTCAACCAGATAGCTGACCAGCGGCGTGCCGAAGAAGGCGCTCGGATGACGCTTGGGCAGCAGAATATCGCCCGGCTGCGGCGCAACGGGTGGCACGAACTCGTAGCCCTTGGCGGCCACGCCCATCAGGGCAGGCACCTTGGCGGCAAGGCGGCCAGTGTCGAAGTTTTCCTTCGGCGCAACATAGGGGTAGATGATCGGCCAGCCCTTTTCGCGGAACTGGGCAACCAGCTTCTCGATCTGGGCGACGGCCTGCCAGCCGGTTTCGCCACAAGAGGTCGGGAATTCCTTGATCGATTCCCAGAAGGGCTTTGGCTCGGTGCCGACGGTGCGATACTGCACGTCGATGATGAGAAGCGCGGGCTTGCTGCCCACGCCACTCGCGCGCCCGAAGCCGGCAGCCTCATAGGCGTCGACTTCTTCCTGTGGAATGACCCCGTCCCAGATATTTTCGCTCACTGCTGACTCCATGAAATCGCGGCTAATGACTGACCCGATTCAAGTGCCAAAAGTGTGAACTGTCAACAGTTATCAGGCCTCAGTGAAGGCAGCCATTGCGCTGAGGCGTGCATTGCGCAAATGCGTGCGCATTGCCTTCTCGGCCTGATCAGGATCGCGCGCTTCGAGCGCCATGACGATGCTCTCATGTTCGATCAGAGCCGCCCGCGCGCGCCCTGGAAGCGTGCTGGATTTGCGACGGTGAATGCGCAGCTGATAGTAGATCTGGTCCATCAGCAGCCGCTCGATCTGTTCAGACTGAGCGGCCTTGATGATCGAGAGATGGAAGTCGTCGTCGAGCGAACGTGGCGAATAAGCCTCGCCTGCAGCAACTTCCGGCTGGGCCCGATCGGTGTTCAACAAATCCCGCAAGTTCGCGATTTCGCTGTCCGTCAGGCGCTCGCAGGCAAGACGTGCACCCATGCCTTCCAATGCCTCGCGAGCATAGAAGAGATCGATGATGTTCTGCTTTGAGAGCTCGATGACGCGCACGCCGATACGGGGCGTCCGGGTGACCAGACGCCCCTCGAGACGCCCGAGGGCCTCACGCAGGGGACCACGGCTGATACCGAGCCGGCGAGCCAGCTCGGCCTCGGACAGGCGAGCTCCAGGAAGGAACTCGCCCGACGTGATCGCGGCAACCACCATGTCCAGTGCCTCTGAACTCAGCGAGGCACCTACAATCGGTTGTATCGTACTCATACTTGCTCCCCCGATGGCGGCGCATTTCACCCGCAACGCCATTTCTGCGCAGACTGTTTACTACAATCTATGGCGTCACCAAGTACAAAGAAAGGCGTCAGGCGACATCGCCCGGAAGTTTGAACACCTTCAAGGCGTTGTCACGCATAACCTTCCGCTTGGAATGCGGACGGAAATTAAGGTCGTCCACTTCCTTGACTGCACGTTCCGGATCAATCACCCACCAATCTGTTCCGAACAGGAACTTATCCTGTCCAAAGGTATTGGCGAAGTGGACAGCCGAGGCACCCCAATGCTTGGGCGCATAGGCGTCACCGGCCATGTAGACATTCTTGTGCTTGGTCGCGACCGAGATCATTTCTTCGGTCCACGGATAGCCCAGGTGAATGCCGATGATGGTCAGTTCAGGGAAATCGATGGCGATGCGATCGAGCATCATCGGCTTGGCAACGGTCGCAAGGCGATTGTCGTCGCGATAGACGAGGCAGTGACCCACCTGCATCATGATCGGAATACCGAGCTCAGCGCAGCGCGCATAGTAAGGGTAGTAGATCGCGGCATCCGGAGCCTGGCCGAACCAGTGCGGATAAAGATGCGCACCCACAAAGCCCAGTTCCTTGACGGCGTAGTCGAGCTCCTTGAGGCCGGAAATGCCCAGCAGCGGGTTGATGCCGGCAACGCCCGAGTAGCGGTGCGGATACTTCTGCACAGCCTCATGGATGTATTCGTATGGGATCTCGGTGGACGTGCTCATACGGCGGTCACCACAGCGCGCAGCGATCAGCAGCGAGCGCTCGATACCGGCACGATCCATCTTTTCGATGTATTGCTCGGGCGTCAGGCCGCGGCGATGGTCGTCCGCCATGCGCACCTGGTCGCGGAAATTCTCGTCCGTCGGCACGCGCTTTTCAGCGATCACCTGCGGGGTGTAGAAATTGACCACGATGTCGATGGCCCCATAGCCGTCTTTGGTGGTGCTGGGGTCAAACTGGTATGTATCTGCCAAAGTGGCCTCCTATAAGCCGAAGCTAAGAAATATCATCAAAACTGTCGACTGTCGACGATTTAGCGCTCGAGCGTGCGGCAGCATCCGCTGCTGCAAACCGCTCCTGTGCGCCAACCATGTCAGCCGCGAGGCGTCGCTGCATCCGAACCGGCTTGGCCCCGGCGAGAACACCGGCCAAAAACCGCTCGACTGCAGCGTCGAGTTCTTCGCGCTCGCAAACCTGGTCGATCAGCCCGGCGGTCACCGCCGTTTGGGCGTCGAAAAGATCGCCACTACGAGCGCATTGTTCGAGAAATTCTTCCCGAGCGCGCCCACGCAGGCCTGCGAGCGCCACATGGGGGATCATGCCATGGTGAATTTCAGGCAGACCGTAGCGCGCCGTGGAAACCGAAATCGCGTAGTCGCATGCTCCGAGAAGACCCATGCCTCCGGCAACGCAGGAGCCATTGAGACGCGCGATCAGCGGCACGTTAAGCCCAAAGGCAGCGCGCAGAAACGCCCCAAGCCCTGTCGGCCCTGATGAAGCTATATCGGCCCGGATCGCCTCCCGGTCAGCGAGATTGAGACCGGCACAGAAGGCCCGCTCTCCCTGCCCCGTCAAAACGATGGCCTGGACATCCGGATCCGCCCCGACCGAGGTCAGCAGGGTGGCCAGAGCGTGAAACTCGCTGGGGTCGAGCGCGTTGGCGCGCTCGGGATGATTGAGGGTGATTGTGGCGACGGCGCCCTGCCGCGTCAGCAGCAGGGCTTCGCTTGGTCCGCTCATCGACCCTGACGGCGGTCGAGAATACGGCGTGGCTTGGCCATCGTCACCGGATCAAAAATCTCGTCGCGCTTTGCCAGTTCGATCCGCGGTCGCAGATTGGTCAGCTTGGTCACGAGATTGGCGATGTCGCCGCCGATCTCTTCGGCAGCACCGGCCACCGGCGCGAGCCGGACGAGGAGCACGTCGGGCGAGAACGGATCGGTCTCGGATTCGGAGGTCACCACGATCTGGTACTCTTCCAGCTGCTCGATCTTGTCGAGTTCAGCCTTGAGGTTGCCCAGGTTGACCAGCGCACCCTTGATCTTGATGATGTCGCCGGTCCGAACGGGCTTGGACGACAGGCGAACCGTGGTGCGACCGCAGTGCGGGCAGGCGGTGTGGTCGAGCGCGCCCATGTCGCCAACCTTGTAGCGCAGGAAGACGGTGCCACGACGGTTGAGGTGAGTGATGGCCAGCATGCCCTCTTCACCGTCAGCCAGGCGCGCGCCGGTTTCGGGATCCACGATTTCGTGGAAAATCTGGTCGGGAAGCGAACTGTGGAAGCCCGAACCGTCACAGCACTCGATCATCGTGCCGCCCTGCTCGGTCGAACCGTAGCGGTTGACGATCTGGGTGTCGGCGCAGTTGAGATTGCGCATGCGCAGACGGAGGTCTTCACGCATAGCGGGCGAAGCAGCCTCGCCCGTCGTCATGACCATGCGGACATTAGTGAAATCGGCGCCGAGTTCGGCAGCGCGCAGCAGCACGCGACGGACAAAGCCGGCAACACCCCAGATCACGGTCGCCTTGTGGCGCGCAATGGCTTCGACAGCGTCGTCGGTGCTGCGGTTGACCGGGTAATAGTGGTCGACGCGACCGGTATTGGCGATCAGCATCGCCGCACCCACTGCTGCCGCCTCATCCGGACCGCGCGAATAGGCGCCCATCGGGAAGGAGGTCTGCGGGAAGAGATTGGCGATCAAATCGGTATTCTTGAGGCCAATCAGATCCTGGCGCGTGCGGAACAGATCCTGATAGGCAAAGTGATCGTGGTTGGTCACGAAAATCGGTGCCGGACGGCCGGTGGTGGTGCCGGTGGTGTAGATGATCTTCCACAGGGTCGCCTCGGCGGCCGGCAGACCCTCGGGACGCAGGCGGAACGCTTCGGGATCGGCGAGGAAGTCGGTCTTTGAGGACGGGGGAAGCTTGACCAGATCATCGACAGTCTGAATGTCCGCCGGAGTCAGCCCCAGATCGCGCATCTGCTTGGAATAGAAGGGGTGATGCTCGTAGCAAATCTCGACCATATGGCGCAGCAGATTGTTCTGCAGCGCGCGGACGGCCTCCAAAGGCTGCCGCTGGATATCCGGCAATGTGTAGTTAGAGGCATCGATGGTCATGATATTCTCCGATGAAAGTTCTATTCCGAAATCGCCGCGGGCGTAGACCCGCTGGCATGGCTGGCTGAGGTGCCAGCAAAAATGTCGCTTGGATCAACGATCACATGCACGGGGACCGTGACCGCGCCGAGCGCCGCAGCAACGTCCTGGTCGAATACAGCCTGCCAGATCGGCGCATAGTGCTCAGGCTGTTTGAGGAGGGTCACTGCCCGACGCGTGAGCCATGCCGGATCAATCCGCGGCGGGGTAGTACGGCGGGACGCATGATCCCTGCGGAAATGCGGGTACCACAATTCCTGATCGCGCAAATGGTGCCAGAGCCGCAGGAGATAACCGCCATCCTCACTCGGGGTGATGTCAGGAGCATAGCCTGTGCGGAACAACGCACGCTCCTCAGCACTCAGGATCGGCGGAGAGCGCAGGATGACCCCGGCGACATTGGCTGGATGCTTGAGGGCGTAGTCGAGCGCCAGACCCGCGGAGGTTCCATGCGCAAAGAGCTCGACCCTTGCCCACCCGAGCTGGGCAATCACATCATCGATCTGATCCAGCCACAGCGCATTGCCCGGCGCGCTCGACACATAAGACTCGCCGTTTCCGGCCAGCTCGAACGCGAGCACAGGGCGATTTTGCGCCAGAAGTTCGATCTCCTCGAGGTGCAGATCAATGCCACCGGGAAGGTCGTGCAGGTAAATCAGCGGGACGCCGCCGTGCTGCAGGCCAATGCCAATGGCACGCACACATCCGTGGCGCGTCTCAATATAGTCCTCAAGCCGCATCGGCAGGCTCGACGCTGCAAAACCGGACTGGAACTGCGGGACGTCGCCGACTGCAGGATGGAGGCGGAGCAACGCAAGCTCTTCCTCCAGCGCAATTTCGGGATCCCGGTCCACGACATGGATGGGCGCGCCGGCAGGATAGCGCGGAATGGTCTTGAACTGGCTGTCTCCGGGGCGATTGCCCCAGAACACCGGCACCTCAACCTTGTCGACCAGCGGCAAGGTTTCGTAGCGGAAGGCAGCCTGATAGGTCTGCGCGTAGGTTTCTGCGGCTTCGAGCAGCTCCACCGCACCGCGATGCAGGAACTGTACATCCGGGAGATCAGCATCGGCGCGGTGCGCAATCACCGAATAATCCCACGGCCAGAACATGTGCTGTTCCCGGTAGCGGAAATAGGCCCAGGTCAGATGCCCGCCATCCCAGCGCGACTCGATCGGCGGCAGATATTGGGCGAGACGCTCTTCGGTATAGGGCGCGGCAAAGATCGGGAGACCATCGGTCAGCAGCATCGAAACCATCCCGGGATGGTTCAGCGCTATATCGAGGCAGACGCTGGCGCCGGTATGCCGGCCATAAAGAGCAGCCTGCTCGATCCCGAGGGCGCGCATACCGCCAACGATCATTTCGGCGAGCACAGGGATCGTAATCACCCCATCTGGCGACTGCGACAGACCAAATCCCGGAAGATCAAAGGCGATCGTGGTGAATTCTGCACCCCAACGCGCCTGCAGGTCCGACATGACCTTTGCAGAACAGGGGCTGGCATGCAGCATGACAACCGCCGGACCCTGCCCTTGGCGGATATAATGGAGCCGACAGCCATCGACCGTCACGAAACCTCGCAAGGCGGCAGATGCTGGTGGCTGCGTGTGCATCCCTGACACAGTCATGCGCTATTCCTCCGGCAATCGCCCCAGAAAGGACGTCATGCGTCATCAACTGTTGACAGTTTACAACATACGTCAGAGATTGTGTCTAGTCATATCTAAGATGGTGCGCCGTTGTGGGAATGGCGCGTCGTGCGGACGCAAGGAGACAAGCGTGACCAAACCAGCGACACGGCTTAAAAGCATATTGGCTCGCCGAGAAGCCGTGCTGATGCCGGGAGCGCCAAATGCGCTTTTCGCCAACGTAATCCAAGAGTTGGGTTATGAATGCGCTTATATTACCGGTGCCGGCGTTACCAATATGTATCTCGGCGTGCCGGACGTGGGCCTCATCACCATGTCGGAGATGGCCCAGCATATCGCGGTCATCGCTGATACTGTAAACATCCCCCTCCTCGTCGACGGCGACACAGGCTTCGGAAACCCGGTCAACACCTACCGGACCGTGCGCACCTATGAGCGCGCCGGCGCTGCAGGCATCCAGCTCGAAGACCAGAACTTCCCCAAGAAATGCGGCCACTTCTCCGGCAAGGCCGTTATCCCGACCGATGAAATGGTCCAGAAGATCAAGGCCGCCGCTGACTCCCGTCAGGACGGCGACTTCCAGATCATCGCCCGCACCGATGCGATCGCCGTCAATGGCATCGAGGACGCGCTCGAGCGCGCCCATCGCTATATCGAGGCAGGCGCCGACGTGACCTTTGTCGAGGCCCCTGAAAACCTCGAGGACATCGCGCGCGTTGCCCGCGAACTCGCCGTCCCGCAGATCTTCAACTACGTCTTCGGCGGCAAGACCCCGCCAATGGATCAGGCCAAGCTGAAGGAATTCGGCTTCGGCGCGGGGCTCTACGCCAATGCCGCGCTGCAGGCTGCACTCCTGTCCGTGCACAATGTGCTGGGCGAACTGCTCAAGACCGGATCGCTGGAAACCGTAAAGGGCCAGCTCGCGAGCTTTGAAATGCGCCAGAACGCTGTCCGCAAGGGCGATTTTGACGCAATGGAAAAGCGCTACACCTAAGCGCAGGCAGTGGCCAGTTAAGGAGAGACACATGTATGATTTGATTATTCATGGCGGCATGGTCGCCTTGCCTGGCCAGCCTCCCGCCCTGCTCGACATCGCCGTGAGCGATGGTCGCGTGGCCGCAATCCTTCAGCCCGGCGGCGATGCCGAGGCGCGCGATCGCCTCGATGCCACCGGCCGTCTCGTGCTGCCGGGCGCGCTCGACGTCCACGTGCATCTCGGGCATGGCAACGACATCTCGTTCCCGCGCGAAGCCGCAGACGCTGCGAGCGAAACCTCTGCCGCCGCCAGCGGCGGGGTGACGACCATCATCCCCTACATTCTTTCGGCCAAGGAACATTCGGAGATCTTCGACGAAATCCGGACGGTCACGGAAGCGGGCAGCCACATCGATTTCGGCTACCACCTGATCATTTCCACCGAAGAGCAGCTGGCGCAGATCCCGGCCTATATCGCCGATTATGGCGTCCCCAGCTTCAAGATTTTCATGAACAATCGTGGCGGCGAGGGCCAACGCCTCGGCCTGCCCGATATCGATGACGCGTTCCTCTTCCGCCTTGCCCAGGCCTGCGCCGCGCACGGTGGCCTCGTCTGCCCGCATCCGGAAAACATCGAAGTCGTCCATTTTCTGCGCGATCAGGTCATGGCCAAGGACCCGGAGGGCACCAATGGCCTCGCGTCCTGGAACGAATCGCGCCCACCGTTTGTGGAAGCAGACGCCATCCAGCGGTCGGCCCGTCTCGCACGTGCAGCCGGCGCGCCGATCTACATGGTGCACACCTCGTCGGGCGAAGCCCTCGATGCGGCCATTGCCGCGCGCAATGAGGGTGTCGACATCACCATCGAAACCTGCCCGCACTACCTGACCCACGACATCACCTGGGAAGGCGGCACGGTCGGCAAGATCAACCCACCGCTGCGCGAAGCGGCCGATTGCGACGCTCTCTGGCGCGGTATCGAATCCGGCGCAATCGACACGATCGCATCCGATCACGTCCACCGCAGCATTGCCGGCAAGGACGGCGGCGTCTGGAAGGCCTCGCCCGGCTGCCCGGGTGTCGAAACCATCCTGCCCGTCATGCTGACCGAGGGACACCACCGCCGTGGCGTCTCCATCAAACGTATCGTCTCGCTGGTCAGCGAAAAGCCGGCCAAGGCCATGGGCCTCTGGGGTCGCAAGGGCGCCCTGTCGCCCGGCTTTGACGCCGACATCGTGCTGGTAGACCTCGACGCGACCTACACGTTGCAGAAGGACGACGTGAAGAGCAACGCTGGATACAGCATCTACGAAGGACGCGAATTCACTGGGCGCGTCACCAACACGCTCGTTCGCGGTGTTGAAGTCTACCGCAACGGCCAGATGGTCGAGACCACAGCCGGACATGGGCGCTACCTGCGCCGTAGCCTCAACGCCTAGGAATACTGCCCGTGAGCACCACATCTGACGCACTGGCACGCTTGATCTCAAGCGTATCGGACATCCCGGCCATCACAGAGGACCTCGCGCTATACGCCACCGACGTCTTCTATAATGCCCCGAACACACCCGAAGCCGTCTTCCGTCCCCGCGACGAGAATGACGTCATGCAGCTGGTCAGTGCCGCGCAGGGTTTCGGCGTCGGTCTCTATGTCAGGGGCGGGGGGCTCTCCTACAGCTCGGGTTATCTGCCGAACCGGCCGGGATGCGCGCTCATCGACATGTCGGGGCTCGATGCCATCATCGAGCTCAACGCGACAGACCGCTATGTCACAGTGCAGCCCGGCGTCACTTGGTCCGCCCTGCGCGATGCGCTCCGGCCACTGGGACTGACGACACCCTTCTGGGGCACGTTCTCCGGCCGCCACGCCACTGTCGGCGCCTCGGTGTCGCAAGGCGCAAAATTCTTTGGCTCGGCCTCGCGCGGCAGCTCCGCGGAAACAGTGATTGGCCTGCGGGTTGTGACGGGCACCGGCGAGGTGGTTGTCACAGGATCGGCAGGTGGCGAGAACACTGGCCCCTTCTTCCGCAATTACGGCCCCGACATCACCGGCATGTTCCTCGGTGATTGCGGCGCCTTCGGCGTCAAGACCGAGATTACGCTGCAGCTCATCCCGGCCTCCAAAGGCGAGGCCTATGTCAGCTTCTCCTTCGATGATCCGGCAGCCCAGATGGGCGCCATGGGCCAGATCGGCGCCGAAATGCTGGCGACCGAATGCCAGGGCATGGACCCATTCTCAGCCCAGTCCCGCATGGCCAGCGAAGGCCTGATCGCCGATATCAAGATCGCTCTCGAAGTGGTCAAGGGCGCCTCCAGCCTCACCGCCGGCGTCCGCGATGCGGGCCTGATCGCGCTGCATGGCCGCCGCTTTGCCAAGAAGATCGGCTACCTGATGAATACGGTCGTCGAAGGCGGCGACCAGCACGACGCCAATCGGCGCGCCCGGCGTGTCCGCGCCATCGCACGCGATGCAGGTGGGCGGGAAATCCCCGCCTCCATTCCGCGCGTCATGCGCAACATGCCCTTCCCGCCCATGTCTGGCCTGCTGACGCCCTCCGGCAAGCGCATGGCCTGGCTGCACACGGTCGTGCCCAATTCGCTCGGCGGCGAGTGCTTCAATCGCACCGAGGCCATTTTCCAGCGCGATGCGGAAGACCTCAAGGCCCATGGCATTTCCCATGGCTACCTGCTGTCGACACACGGCCCGTCCGGCGTGGGTGTGGAAACTCTCATCCGCTGGTCAGACGCGCCCCTGCCGCTGCACCTGAGCTTTATGAGCGACGCCCAGAAGGCAGCCCTGCGCAAGCGCCCCGACAATCCGAAATCGCGCGAGCGCCTCAAAGTGCTGACCAAGGACATTCTTGCCGAATGGCGCGAGCTGGGCGGCGTGCATATGCAGATCGGCCGCAAATACCCCTTCATGGAGACCCGTACGCCTGCGGTGCGCGCTCTCTACGAAACGCTCAAAAAAGAGTTCGACCCGGCCGGCATCATGAGCCCCGGCAATCTCTTTACCCTCTACCAGTAGGGTCAGCCAAAATCAAAAAGCCCGGCTCAGCCGGGCTTTTTTGTATCTGAACGACTTCCCCACCTGCTCAGTGCGCAAGCCACGGAAATAAAAATGGGCTGGCGCAAGGCCAGCCCATTCGTACGCAGCTGCGAGCAGAACTACTCGAAGGTGTAGAGGCGAACGACCTCATCCGGGAACGGCGTGTAGTCGATGTCGGCCTTGACCGCATAGACCTGCTGCATTTCGTACAGCGGGATAAACTGGCGCTCTTCGGCAGCGATCTCCCAGATCTGGGAGATCATTTCGTTCTTCTTGTCCTGGTCGAGCTCTTCACGCTGGGCCTTCACCAGAACGTCGATCTCCGGATTGATGCGGCGGATATGGCCACCGGATTCGAACACGGTCGCGAGGATGTTCTCGGCGTGGAACTGCGACGAGCCGTAGGCGAAGTAGTAGATCGGGCTCATCTTGTTCTGGACCCAGGCGGGGAAGAACGCCGTGAATTCCATCGGGTTGAGCTGGACCTTCAGACCGGCCTCGGTCAGGTAGCCGGCAATGGCCTGCGCCACTTCATTGGCCATCGGGTAGTTGTTGTTCGGGTAGTCCAGCGGGATGGGCGTGCCATCATAGCCGGATTCCTGAACCAGCTGCTTGGCGAGGGCCGGATCATAGGCCGTCGGCTCGAGCGAGGCGTCAAAGCCGCCATTGGAGCTCGGGATGAGGCTGCCGGTTGCCTTGCCGGTGCCGCGCATCAGACGCTCGGCGATCGCCTGACGATCGATTGCGACGTCCACAGCCTGACGGATCTTTGCATTGTCGAAGGGTGCCAGATCCGGATTCATTTCGAGGAAGGTGACGCGGTAGCCCGGTGCAATGGCAACGCGCACATCCGGGTTACCACCAACCATGTCCATCAGCGATGGCGCAATGCTCGGAACGAGGTCGATCTCACCCGACAGCACGGCGTTCGCGCGGGCTGCATCGGACGGGATTGGACGGAAAATGCCCTTCTTGACGGCCGGCTCGCCGCCGAAATAGTCCGGGAAGGCTTCCAGAACCATGCGGTCATCCTTGACCCACTCGGCGAGGCGGTAAGGGCCGGTGCCGATCGGGGCGGTCGCATAGCCGGTATCGCCAACCTTGTCGTAATAGGCGCGCGACATGACGTACAGATACTTAATCTGGCGATCAAACATCGCATAAGGCTGTGTCAGCGAGAACTTGACGGTGTTCGCGTCCACGGCCTCGACGGTCTTGACGAGACGCAGGAACGAACGCACCGGCGAGGTGTCGTCAGCCAGCACCTTCTCGGTGGTGAAGACAACGTCGTCGGAAGTCATCAGCGAGCCGTCGTGGAACTTGATGCCTTCGTGAAGCTTGAAGGTCCATTCGACGAGGTCTTCGCTGACGGTCCAGCTTTCAGCCATCTGCGGAATGACTTCGCCGTTCCTGCCGATTTCGGTCAGGGCGTTGAACACGTTCAGACGCAGGTTCAGACCGATCGGGGAGGTGTCCTTGCTCGGATCGAGCGTCGGCATGTCACCCGAGAGTGCGATGGTGAGTTCTTCCGGAGCAGCCGTCGCTGCAACCGTCAGCGCCAGCAGTGACGAGGCGCCAAACAATGCAGCGGCAGCCAGGCCTTGGATTCGCCCAAAATGTGTCATTTACGAAATTCCCTTTGTTTCGTGCACGGCTGGCCCGTCTGCTCCTCGCAGACACGGCACCCCTCTCAGAGCACGTCAAAGGCAGTATGCAACTAAACTGGTAACTGTCAACAGTTGACGAAAATGCGAGATTTCGCATGTTTCTGGGCGCGCACGGCTGCCTGGCGCATCAGGCATATCATAACCCGATGCCCGCAAAACTGAGATGGAAGACAAGTCCCGACGGACACGTCCCAACACATATCCTGGCTTTGGCACCAGAATAACCTGCCATGAAAGATAGGGGAGAAGTGGCGGAGAGAGAGGGATTCGAACCCCCGATAGAGTTGCCCCTATGCCGCATTTCGAGTGCGGTGCATTCAACCGCTCTGCCATCTCTCCGCGAGATCGAAAGCGAACCCGAGGAAGGGATCGCGGCTGGTCGATACGGCGGCGCTTATTACATAGCAAAGCGGGTCCTGCAACACCTCTTGTCACAGCTCCACACAGGAAAAATCGAGGGGCACCAATTTCGCGCGTTTGCCATGCAGGGAACCCCGTCGAACCATGCTGCTTATCCGCCGTCACAATTGCGTGCGGCGTCGTGCCACGGCACGTGCTTGGGCTAGAGTGCCTCCTCTGCACGCAAAACGGGAGATTTGTTGTGGTTACCAGACGCACAATTGTTGCCGGTCTCGCCGGCTTGCCTATTGTACTCTCCATCAGCCGCGCCGGGCTGGCGCAGGCACAGGAGACGGGCGTGGCCGACACGATTTCGACGAGCGCAGGGGATGTCATCATTCATCCCGTGGATCACGCGAGCCTGGTGCTCCAATGGGGCGACAAGGTCCTCTATATAGACCCCGTGGGTGGGCCAGGCCGCTACGCCGCCCTGCCCGCGCCGACGGCAATCCTAATTACCCACGGCCATGGCGACCATTTCGATGTGCCCACGCTTGAGGCCATCGGCGCCTCTGTACCGCTTGTCACCAATGCTGATGTCTTCGAGAAACTGCCCGCCGCCCTTAAGGCAAATGCCACCGCCATGGCCAATGGCGATGAGGGTGAAATCGACGGCGTGCCGGTTAAGGCCATTGCCGCACACAATATCACCGAGGACCGGATGCGTTATCACCCGGTCAACATTGGCAACGGCTATGTGCTGAATTTCGACGACAGCAAATTCTATGTCGCGGGCGACACAGAGCCGACCGAGGACATGCTGGCGCTGACCGATATCGCCGTCGCCTTCCTGCCGATGAACCTGCCCTTCACCATGACACCCGAGCAGGCCATCGAGGCCACCAACAGCTTCAAGCCGAAAATTCTCTATCCCTATCACTACGGCGAGAGCGATCTCAGCGGGCTCGAAGCCGGCATCGGCGACCATACCGAGGTCCGCCTGCGGAACTGGTATCCGAACGGGCAGGGCTAAGCCCCGTCGTAACCACCCTCAACAGCCCGAAAGACCTTGACTCTCGGGCTGGTTTTCCCGATAAGCGCCCGATCCATGTGTGCCGGCTCGTCCGACGCACTGGTTTTGTTTGAAAACGCTGCTCGAGGCTGCCGGCCATTTGGCCCATCCGAGAAAACCGCAACAGGCAGGCAAGCCGCGGTGCCACAGGGCGCGACAGAAAAGGGACCGGGTGTTTGAACCATCCGGTGTTCATATGACTTTCGCTGTCATCAAGACGGGCGGTAAGCAGTACAAGGTTGCTGCGAACGACGTCATCAAGATTGAGAAGCTCGACGCCCAGGCCGGCGACATCGTCACCTTTGACGAAGTCCTCATGGTCGGCGACATCATCGGCGCACCGCTGGTGGAAGGCGCTCTGGTCGCTGCTGAACTGGTTGAGACCAAGAAGCAGAAGACCGTCATCATCTTCAAGAAGCGCCGCCGCCACAATTCGCGTCGCCGCAACGGTCACCGCCAGCAGCTGACCACCGTTCGCATCACCGAGATCCTGACCGGCGGCGCAAAGCCGACGATCGCTGCTGCCGCCAAGGCAGAAGCTCCGGCTGCTGTGACCGAAGAAGCTCCGGCCAAGAAGGCTGCTGCTAAGAAGCCTGCTGCCAAGAAGGCCGCTACCGACGAAGCCGCTGCTGAAAAGCCGGCAAAGAAGGCCGCTGCCAAGAAGGCAGCTCCGAAGGCCGATCAGGAATAAGGAGCCCTAGAGATGGCACATAAAAAAGCAGGCGGTTCATCCCGCAACGGTCGTGATACCGCTGGCCGTCGTCTTGGCGTGAAGAAGTTCGGTGGCGAAGCTGTCATCGCCGGCAACATCATCATCCGTCAGCGCGGCACCAAGTGGGCTGTCGGCAACAACGTCGGCCTCGGCAAGGATCACACGATCTATGCCCTGATCGACGGCAATGTTGCGTTCCGCACCCGTGCGAACAATAAAGTTCACGTGTCTGTCGTCCCGGCAGAGGCCGCCGAGTAACCCGGCAGGCCACAACCCGCCGGTGACCTTGTTCCCCGGCAGCGTTTGGCACAACCGAATTGCGAGAAAGGGGAACCGGTCCACCGGTTCCCCTTTTTCCGTTCCGGAGTTTTGCCATGACCACCACCGCGCTTCGCCTGCCCGCCCGCATTGTGACGGACCGACTGGTCCTGGCCACTCCGACCGCAGCGGACATCCCGGCGATCGCACGGCATTGCAATAACCGGAACATCCACAAATGGATGGCGCGGCTCCCCTTCCCCTATTCGGAAGAGGACGCCCGCTTCTTCGTTGAAGAGATCGTGCCCACCGACGCCGAGCAGTGCTACGGCCTGATGCTGGATGGCGGCTTGATCGGCGTCGTGGGCCTCACCTTTTCCGACGATGACCTGCCTGAGCTGGGCTATTGGCTGGGCGAGGACTTTTGGGGCCACGGCTATGCCACGGAGGCCGCCCGAGCGGTGATCGCGGCCGCGCGAGCGGCCGGCATGACCGGTCTGCGCAGCCGCGCGCTCAGTGAGAACGCGCGTTCGCTCAATGTCCTTGGCAAACTCGGCTTTATCGAAACCAGCCAGGGGCCGGAAACCATTGGCCCCAATGCCGGCGCACCGGCAACGTTCCTCCGGCTGGATTTATCAAGATGACCGAGCTCAGGACCGCCCGTCTGCTGCTGCGCCCCGCCCGGCCCGAGGACGCTCCCTGCTATGCCCTCGGCATCGGCGAATATGCCGTCGCGCGATGGCTGACCGCCCTGCCCTGGCCTTATACGCTGGGGATGGCGATCGAATGGCTGCGCCAGACCACGACACCGCGCCCGGGACAGGCCTTCTTTATCGTCGAGCACCCCCAGCGCGGGGTTATCGGCAGCGTGTCGCTGTTTGATGAAATGGGGTTCTGGATCGCACGGCCGCATTGGGGCCGCGGCTACGGCCGGGAAGCGGTGCAGACCCTCGTCGACTGGCATTTCGCTCAGGGCGGCACGGAGATCATTGCCAGCGCCCAGCACGACAACCGGGCGTCCCTGCGGCTGACCGCCCAGCTCGGCTTCCGGCAGGTGACGCGCCAGTACCGTTTCTCTCATGCCATGCAGCACAATGTGGACCATATTGTCAGCAAGCTGGAGCGTGTGCACTGGACAGCCGGAGATCCCCGTCAATGTGCCTGAAGACTGCCTTGCCCGAAGTGATCGAGACACCACGGCTGCGCTTGCGGACGCCCGTCGCAAGCGACCTCGCGGCGCTCGTCACCGGAGCCAACAATTGGAACGTCATGGAGCCCACGGCTTCCCTGCCCTTCCCTTATCTCGAAGAGCATGGCCGCGCCTTCATTGCCAAGGGCGCTGCACGCCGCCAGCAGCGGCCCTATGCCATTGCGCTGGGTGACAGCGATGAACTGATCGGCATTGCCGGCCTCTATTTCGCTGAGGGCGTCCCGGTGGAGCTCGGCTACTGGCTGGCAGAGCCGCAATGGCGAAAAGGTTTTGGGGCGGAAGCTGCGGGGGCACTCGTCAGAGCGGCGGGCGAAGCCGGGATCTCAACAATAAGGGCGCGGGTGCTTGAGCATAACCCTGCATCGGCGCGCGTGCTCGAAAAGATCGGCTTTGTCATCATCGAGCGCACGCAAAGCATCGTCGAGCGGCATCGCGGCAAGCCGTTGCTCATCCTGGAGTGGCGGAAATGATCCTGCCCGTACTGGAAGGCAGGAACATCCTGCTGCGCGCACCCAGGGATGACGATGCGATCCCCCTCGCGCGCTATCTCAACGACTATGGCGTGTCGGGCAATCTGGCGCGCGTGCCATTCCCTTACCATCTTGCCGATGCAAAAGCCTGGCTACGGTCGCGCCGGCCAGATACAACACCGGATGACGCCAATTTCTCCATAGAGCTTGAAGGATCAGGCTATGTGGGCCATATCGGCTTTCATCCCGGTGCCCGAGGGCCGGTCATTGGCTACTGGCTCGGCCGCCCGTTCTGGGGCCAGGGCCTGATGAGCCAGGCCGCCCAATTATGCGTCGACTGGTTCTTCCAAACGAGTGAAGCACCGGCGATCTATTCGGGCGCATTTCATTTTAACGCCGCTTCCCTGGCGATCCAGGGCAAGCTTGGCTTTACCGAAACCAGCCGATCCTGGCTTCTCTGCCTTGCGCGCGGCGCCGAGGTAGAGCATATCGACACAAAATTGACGCTCGGCGTCTGGAAGGCTCGACGCACATGAAATTTCTCGATCAGGCCAAGGTCTATATTCGATCCGGTGCAGGCGGTGGTGGCTCTGTCAGCTTTCGCCGTGAAAAATTCATCGAATTCGGCGGCCCGGATGGCGGCGATGGCGGTCGGGGCGGTGACGTTGTGGCCGAATGCGTGGACGGACTGAACACGCTTATCGACTATCGCTACCAGCAGCACTTTCGTGCCGAGGTCGGTATTCACGGCATGGGCAAGAACCGCACCGGCGCGAATGGCGTCGACGCTGTGCTGCGCGTGCCGGTAGGCACCCAGATTTTCGAAGAAGACCAGGAAACGCTGATCGCTGACTTCACCGAAGTCGGTCAGCGCGTCGTGCTGCTCAGGGGCGGTAATGGCGGCTTCGGCAACGCCTATTTCAAGACCAGCTCGAACCAGTCCCCCCGCCATGCCAACCCCGGGCAGGAAGGCGTGGAAAAGGGCATCTGGCTGCGGCTCAAGTTGATCGCCGACGCCGGCCTTGTCGGCCATCCCAATGCCGGTAAATCAACCTTTCTCGCAGCTGTCTCGGCGGCCAAGCCCAAGATTGCCGACTATCCCTTCACCACGCTGGCACCCAATCTCGGCGTCGTCCGGGCGGGCGATCGCGAATTCGTTCTGGCCGATATTCCGGGCCTTATCGAAGGCGCCAGCGAGGGCATCGGGATCGGCGACCGCTTCCTTGGCCATATCGAGCGTTGTGGCGTGCTGATCCATCTGATCGACGGCACCGACGAAGACGTCGCCCACAACTACAAGGCGATCCGCCATGAACTGGCAGCCTATGCCGATGTGCTTGCGGAAAAGCCCGAAATCGTCGTGCTGAACAAGATCGACGCGCTCGATCCCGAGGAGGTCGAGGCCAAGATCAAGGCGATCAAGAAGGTGAGCAAGGCCGAAGTGCGCGCTATTTCGGGCGCTACCGGCGAAGGCGTCCAGCAGATACTGTTCGATGTCCTGGCCGTGATCGACGCCGGAAAGGCCGAGGAAGCCAAGGCCCAGACGAACAAGATCCAGGAAAAATGGACCCCCTGATGCGTGCCAATGCGCTGGCGCCATACCGGCGCATCACCATCAAGATCGGCTCCGCACTTCTGGTCGACAAGACCGGCAAGCTGCGCAAGGACTGGCTTGATGGTCTTGCCGAGGATATTGCCGTCCTCAAGGAAGGCGGGCGGGACATCGTTATTGTCTCGTCCGGCGCCATCGCTCTTGGCCGCAGCATATTGGGCCTTTCAGCCGTTGCCCTGACGCTGGAGCAGTCTCAGGCTGCCGCCAGCGCCGGGCAGATTGCCCTGTCTCAGGCCTGGGCCGATGCTCTGGGCCGACAGAACATTGTCACCGGCCAGATCCTGATCACGCCCAACATCACCGAAGAGCGGCGCTATTTTCTCAATGCGCGCACGACGATCGCGACGCTTCTGGGCCTGGGCGCCATTCCGATCATCAACGAAAATGACAGCGTCGCGACGGCGGAGATCCGCTATGGCGACAATGACCGCCTGTCGGCGCGCGTCGCGACGATGATCGAGGCGGACTGCCTCGTGCTGCTCTCCGATATCGACGGGCTCTACACAGCGCCTCCCGCCAAAGACCCGACCGCAAGCCATATTCCAGTGGTGGAGCGCATCACCCCCGCCATCGAAGCCATGGCCGGCGGGGCAGCGAGCCATCTCTCGCGCGGCGGCATGACCACCAAGGTCGAGGCCGGCAAGATCGCCACCCAGGCCGGGACCGCCATGATCATCGCCAAGGGCACGGAAGCCCATCCGCTGCGCGCGCTGATCGAGGCCGGGACCCACACCCTGTTCCAGCCCTCCACCACCCGCGCCCAATCGCGAAAACGCTGGATCATGGGGACACTGGCCGTTGCCGGCACGCTCCAGCTTGATGCTGGCGCGGTTCGCGCCCTCATGCAGGGCCGCTCGCTACTGCCCATCGGTGTCACCAGGATCACCGGCGAATTCGAGCGCGGCGATACTGTTGGCATCACCGATCCCGAAGGGCGCGAGATCGCTCGGGGTCTGGTTGGTCTCGACAGCGACGATGCGCGCCTCGTCATGGGCAAGCGCAGCGATTTCATCGGTGATCTGATCGGCGTAGGAAACCGCACCGAAATGGTGCACCGCGATAATCTGGTGCTGATCGGCGCCAAGGAGGAGGCGAGCCATGAGCTTGGCTGAAGCCATCGATATTTCCGGGATTATGGACGATCTCGGAAGCCGCGCGCGAAAATCTGCCAGCGCGCTGGCGACCGCCAATGCCGAGCGCAAGCATGCTGCCCTTATCGGGGCAGCCTTTACCGTGCGCGAAAGGCGCCAGGAGATTCTGGCTGCCAACGCCATCGACATGGCCAATGCCAAGACCAAGGGCATGACCGCGGCCTTCCAGGACCGGCTGCTGCTGACCGAAGCGCGGCTCGACGGAATTGCCGACGCGCTGCGCGCCATTGCCGAGCTGCCTGATCCTGTCGGCAGCATCATTGCTGAATGGGACCGGCCCAATGGGCTGCACATCGAGCGCGTGCGGACGCCGCTCGGGGTCATCGGCGTGATCTATGAGAGCCGACCCAATGTGACGGCCGATGCCGGTGCGCTTTGCCTCAAGTCGGGTAATGCCGTCATCCTGCGCGGCGGCAGCGACAGCCTGCACTCGTCGCGTGCACTGGTGGACTGCCTGCGGCTGGGTCTCAAGCAGGCCGGCCTGCCCGAGGATGGGGTACAGCTGGTCCCGACCACGGATCGCGAAGCCGTCGGCGAAATGCTGCGCGGGCTTTCGGGAAATATCGACGTCATCGTGCCCCGCGGCGGCAAGTCGCTGGTGGCGCGTGTCCAGTCCGAGGCGCGGGTACCGGTCTTTGCCCATCTCGAGGGCCTAGTGCATGTCTATGTCGACCGCTCGGCCGATCTCGACAAGGCCGTCTCGATCACGCTCAACGCCAAGATGCGGCGCACCGGCATTTGCGGCGCCGCCGAGACCCTGCTTGTCCACAAGGATGTGGTCGCGACCCATCTGGCGCCCATCGTTGAGGCCCTTGCGGCCAAGGGTTGCGAAATCCGCGGTGACGCCACCGTCCTCTCCCTGCTGCCCGTCGCGGTCCCCGCGACCGAGGAAGACTGGAAGACCGAATATGAGGACGCCATCATTTCGGTGAAGGTGGTCGACAGCGTCGAAGCGGCGATTGCCCATATCGAGCATTATTCGAGCCACCACACCGAGGCGATCATCGCCGAGGATGCGGCTGCCGTCGAAAAATTCTTCAACGAGATCGACAGCGCCATTCTCGTGCACAATGCCTCGACCCAGTTTGCCGATGGCGGTGAGTTCGGCTTCGGCGGCGAGATCGGCATTGCCACGGGCAAGATGCATGCGCGCGGCCCGGTTGGCGTCGAGCAGCTGACGAGTTTCAAATATCGCGTTCACGGCACGGGGCAATTGCGCCCGTGACGCGCGCCTCTGCCTGACGCGCCAATGCTGAAACGGCGTCGCCCGAAAGCACCAATGACCGGGATCACGGAATTACCGCCGTCGGCTCCCGGCATGCGCATTGGCCTTTTTGGCGGCAGCTTCAATCCCATCCATGACGGGCATGTGCTGGTGATGGAGGAGACGCTGCGGCGGCTCGGCCTCGATGCGCTCTGGGTGCTGGTCACGCCCGGCAATCCGCTCAAGAACCATAACGAGCTCAGCCCGCTCGCCGAACGTGTGCAGGCGGCGCGGGATAAAATCGCCAACCCACGGATCAAGGTGACGGGCTTTGAGGCCGCGCACGGCTTTACCTATACCTACGAAACCCTGCGCCATCTCGCCGATACATTGGCTGACCGAAACTTCGTCTGGATAATGGGCGCCGATAGTCTGGCGGACTTTCACCGCTGGTCGCGCTGGCGCGAAATCGCCGAAACCATGCCCATTGCGGTCTATGTCCGGCCGCGTGCATCAAGCCGCGCCCTGGCCTCAAGGGCGGCCGCGGTTCTGGCAAAAAACCGCATCGACGAAGAGGCCGCAAACACGCTCGCGGACCGCTCACCCCCCGCCTGGGTGTTCCTGCGCGGGCGCCAGTCGAGCCTGTCTTCAAGCGCCATTCGGGCCGGGAAACAGACGGCCTAGGCCATTTTCGTGCCTGACCTTGCGAAAATCCGCTGGAAAGCGCATATTGGGGCAAGATCGCTGTCTCCGGAACGGAACCAATAGCTTGCCGTTTGCCCGGGAACCGCAATATTTCGAAAAACAACCAAGGATGCTTACTCTGCGCATGACTCATGCAAGTGCATGGGCAGAAGGCCATTTGTGATGACCGTGCTGCCAGAAAATAATGTGTCTTCCGCCGCGGCCCCTGCCGCCACTTCCAACAAGCCCCTCATCGATCTCATCCTCGACATTCTCGAAGATGCCAAGGCCGAAGAGACCATAGCCGTCGACCTCAGCGGGAAGTCCTCGCTGGCCGATCATATGGTCGTGACCTCGGGCCGCTCGCAGCGCCATGTCGGCGCGGTCGCGGACCAGATCATCCGGGCGCTGCGCGACAATGGGCACGGCAAGCCACGCGTCGAGGGTCTGCCGCACTGCGATTGGGTTCTGGTGGATGCCGGCGATGTCATCGTCCACATCTTCCGCCCTGAGGTGCGCGAGTTCTACAACATCGAGAAGATGTGGCAGGCTGACTTTACGGCCGACGCGCACTGACGTCAGGCGATGCGCATCACCCTTGCTGCCATAGGGCGGATGAAATCCGGGCCCGAGCGAGAGCTCGTGGCCCGTTATCTTGACCGTGCCACAGCCAGCGGCAAACCTCTCGCCCTGACCCATTTCGACGCGATCGAACTGCCCGAATCCCGCGCCGGCTCCGCCCCTGCCCGCAAGATCGAGGAAGCCAAGGCTTTGCGCGGCGCCCTGCCGTCCGGCATCCTTGTCTCACTCGATGAGCGTGGAAAGGGCATCGGCTCGGAAGCCTTTGCGGCCTTGCTGCTGCGCTGGCGCGACGAAGGCCGCCCGGCGGCCAGTTTTGTCATTGGTGGCGCGGACGGCCTCGATCCCGAGTTCACCCGGTCCAGTGACCTCGTGCTCAGCTTTTCCCCAATGGTGTGGCCCCACCAATTGGTGCGCATCATGCTGGCTGAGCAATTGTATCGGGCAACCACCATCCTCTCCGGACATCCCTATCATCGCGGCGATTAATGCGTCAGTGGCCACAGTTTAGACCCAGCTGCGCCCTATTGGGCTCGGGCCCTTTCCGCACAAACATGGTTAAGCTGAATTAACCAGTGGTTTGCCGACCTCTTGGTAAGGTGCGCGCAGATGATTCGGGACGTGTGGTCCCCTTTAAGGAGTTGCCATGCCGGCTGGACCGGGGAGCATAGCCAGAGCTGCCCTGGCAGGGATTGTCCTGTCCTCGATGGCTGCTTTGCCGCTACTGGCCCAGACTCCCCCTGCCGTGCAAGAATCGGCCGTGCCGGAAACCATCGCGCCCGACGCGGAGGCGCCATCTCCGGCAAATGAAGGCGTGGTCGAGACCGAAGCGGCGCCCCAGGATGCCGGCGAGGCTACCGTGTCGGCCAGCGCCAGCGACCTTGCCGAAGTGGAGGCCTCCCTCAATCTCAGCCGCGAGCGGATCGACACCCTCAAGGCCGAAATCGCGGCGATGGAGGGCGACCAAACCCAGCAGAATGCGGCGCTCATTGCTGCCGGCCAGCGGGTGAAGATGGCCGAGATCGAAGTCGCCGACGTCGAGGAGCGCCTGTCGAACCTGATCGTCTCAGAGCTCGAGGTGCGCGGGCGCCTCGATGGTGCCGATGCCGAGATCGCCAATGTTCTTGCCGCTCTGCAGCGCATTTCCCTCAATCCCCCGCCGGCGCTGATCGTTGACCCGAGCGACGCACTGGGTTCTGCCCGCGGCGCCATGCTGATCGCGGCCATCGTTCCGCAATTGCGCGCTCGCGCTGACAGCGTTGCCGTCGACCTCAAGGAACTGACCTCCATCAAGGAGCAGGCGCTGGCCGAAGAGGAGACGCTCAAGGCCAATTATGCCGTGCTCGAAGAAGAGCAATTGCGCATCGCCACCCTGATCGCAGCCCGCAAGCAGGGCCTGAACCAGCGCGGGATTGCCCTCGATTCCCAGGAACGCGAAGCCGTTGAGCTGGCAGAGCGTGCAGCCACCCTGCGCGAGCTCATCGACACCCTCTCCGCGCGCGCCACCAACGCCACGGCACCCCAGACGACGGCCGACGATTTGCCGACGCTGCCGCCCGAAGCCATTCAGCTTGCGCTGGCCAATGCGGCACGCACCGAACCTGCTGTGCCCTTTCCCCTGGCGCGCGGATACCTCTCCCAGCCTGCCAATGGCGTCACCGTTCTCGACTTTGGCTCCAGCGATGGCCGTGGCGGCATCTCCCAAGGCCAGTCAGTGGTAACCCGGGCCGAGGCACAGGTCGTTGCCCCGGCTGATGGCTGGGTGCTCTACAAGGGCCCCTACCTCAATTATGGCCAGATCATCATCTTGAATACCGGACAGGGCTATACCGCCCTGCTCGCAGGGCTTGAAACCATCAGCGTCGATATCGGTCAGTTTGTGCAAATGGGCGAACCCGTTGGTCAGATGGGTTCACGCACAATTGGACGGACCGTGACGACCAGTGCTGGTAACGCCCAACCGACCCTTTATATTGAACTGCGACAGAACAACCGGCCTTTCGACCCGGATGGGTGGTGGGCTCCGAACGAACAGACGGGATAGAAACTCCATGCGCTTGTCCACACTCCGCGCTGCAGCTCTTGGCGTGGCGCTGCTCGTGCCGTCGACCGTGCTGATGGCACAGGATCAGACGCCGGCTCCGGAAACCCCGGTCGAGGCGCCGAACCCGAGCGGCGAACAGCCAGAACCCACGGCCGAGGAACGCGACAGCGAGCCGCGTGATCCGTTGGAGATCTATGCCGATCTTAATCTCTTCGGCGAGATCTTTGACCGTATCCGCGCCGAATATGTGGATCCGCCGGATGAGGAGGAGCTGATCCGTGCCGCCATTCGCGGCATGCTGACCTCGCTTGACCCGCATTCCGACTACCTCCCGCCGGCCGATTACAACGACACGCGCGAAGATATTTCGGGCCAGTTCGGGGGCCTCGGCATCGAAGTCACGATGGAAGAAGGCGTCATCAAGGTCGTCTCGCCCATCGACGAGACTCCTGCGGCACGCGCCGGCATCCTGGCCAACGACCTGATCGTGGAACTCGACGGCGTTTCTGTTCAGGGTCTGTCGCTGGACGAAGCCGTGGACAAGATGCGGGGTCCGATCGGCACCGACATCAAGGTCACCGTGGTCCGCGAAGGTGTCAACGAGCCGATGAGCTTCGAGATGACCCGCGCGACCATCTCCATGCGCGCCGTGCGCTGGTCGATGGAGGGCGATGTGGCTCTGCTGCGCCTCGCGCGGTTCTCGGCCCAGGCCTTTGTCGGCATCGAAGCCGCCATCAACGAAATTTATGAAGAGCGTGATGGCGCTGCCCCCAAGGGCATCATCCTCGACCTGCGTAACAATCCGGGCGGGCTTGTCGACCAGTCCGTCTATGTTGCCGACGCCTTCCTCAATCGTGGCGCAGTGGTCTGGACCCGCGGCCGTACGGAACGCGAAAGCGCCCGCTACGACGCCCAGTCCGATCCGCTGGACAAGCGCCTTGCCGACGTGCCGCTGGTGGTGCTGATCAACGGCGGTTCGGCGTCTGCCTCGGAAATCGTCGCCGGTGCCCTTCAGGACCATAAGCGCGCGACCCTCGTCGGGACCCGCTCCTTCGGCAAGGGTTCGGTGCAGTCGATCATTTCGCTCGGCCCGGATGGCGCGATGCGCCTGACCACGGCGCGCTATTACACGCCCGACAACCGCTCGATCCAGGCCCTCGGCATTACGCCCGATATCGAGATCAAGCAGGTCGTTCCCGAGGAGTTCCAGGGCCGCGACGAAATCATTGGCGAGGCTGGTCTTGAAGGCCACATCACTGGTGACGCCGAGGAAGAGAGCAGCGTCGGCTCCTCCGTCTACGTGCCGGTCGATAAGGAAGAAGATACGCAGCTGCAGTATGCCCTCCGCCTGATCAATGGCGAAGAGACTCACGAGGCCTTCCCGCCCAAGGCCGAGTAAACGCAAGCTTCAGCTGTGCTAGACTGAATGGCGCGACGGCATGATTCGCCGCCGCGCCAATTTTCCAAGCCTCTCTTCAAGGACGCAGCCAGGACCGATGGCCAATGATCTCAGTACACCACTGACCGGCCGGCGGCAGCGCCTGAGGCGAGGGACAGGGCGGACCCATTTCCCGGTCGCCCGGGTGCTCTTTGGCATTATCGCGCTCATCGCCATCGGCGTGGTCTTGCGCCTTGTTCTCGTCGATGAGCCCAATGGCGGCCTGCCCACCATCGAGGCCGCCATCACCAATACGCGGGCGAGCAACAGCGTGGCCGACAGCGCGGCCAGCCGTCCCGCCACCATCACGGCAGACCCCATGCAATATCCGGCGGGCACGATGCCGTCGGACGCGGGAGTCGGCGCGGAAACTGGCCCCGCAGTCTCCAATGCTGCGACGATCCTTGCCGATCTCACGGAAGAGACCAGCAACGGCGCCATCCCCCGCATCTCGAGCAGCGGCGAAACGCCCTTTGCGGCCTATAAATATCCCTTCGACCTAGCATCGGCCCCCGGCCCCAAGATCGCTGTTATCGTGACCGGCCTCGGGATCAACGAACAGGGTTCGCTCGACGCCATAGGCCAGCTGCCCGATCTGGTGACGCTCGCCTTCGCACCTTATGGCAAGGCGCTGGAGCACACGGTGGCGGCAGCGCGCGGCGGCGGACATGAGATCATGCTCGAAGTGCCGCTGGAGCCTTTCGACTACCCGCAGAACGATCCGGGCCCGCATACGCTGCTGACCGGCGAACCGCCACGCCAGAACCTCGAAAAGCTGTTCTGGCTGATGGCGCGATTCGGCGCCTATACCGGTGTCATCAACAATATGGGCGCCCGTTTCACCGCCTCTGGCGCAGACTTCGCCCCGGTGATGGAGGAGCTTGGCTCCCGAGGGCTAGGCTATATCGACGACGGCTCGTCAAACCGATCCGTCGCCGAGCAGCTCGCCACCTCCAACAAGGTACCCTTTGCCCGCGCCGGCACGGTGATCGACGCCAATCCCGCCCGCGCATCCATTCTCTCAGCGCTTGCCAGCCTTGAAGCCCAGGCTCTGGACCAGGGCAGCGCGATCGGTATTGTCAGTGCTCTCCCCATTTCCGTTCAGGCCCTCTCCGAGTGGGCAGCGGAACTGGATTCCAAGGGTATTGCGCTGGTTCCGGCCAGCGCCCTGATGAAATAGAGAAGCGCTTCATGTCTGCTGCACTCGATCGAGACGCCATGCCCTATCGCGACTGCGTGGGCATAGCGGTGTTCAATTCCACCGGGCAGGTGTTTGTCGGGCATCGCAAGTCCGAGGGTGACCCCGATCAATCGGCTGCGCGTGGCTTTGCCTGGCAGATGCCCCAAGGGGGCATTGACGATGGCGAGGACCCGCTGCGCGCCGCCCTGCGCGAACTGCACGAAGAAACCAATATCACCTCGGTGAGCCTCCTCGCCGAGGCCCCCGAGTGGATCTATTACGACCTGCCCGACGAAGCCCTGGGCGTCGCCTTCAAGGGCAAATATCGCGGGCAGCGCCAGCGCTGGTTTGCCTTCGCCTTTACCGGCCAGGAAAGCGAGATCGACGTCCATACCCCGGCTGGTGGCAAGCATGGCGCCGAGTTCAATGCCTGGCGCTGGGAGCGGCTGAGCCGCACCCCCTCGCTGATCGTTCCGTTCAAGCGTCCGGCCTATGACAAGGTAGTCGAGGCTTTCAGCGAGATCCCGCAGCGCTTTTCCTGAGGAGGGAGTGATGAAGACCATCGGCTTGATCGGCGGCATGAGCTGGGAGTCGACGGCGCATTACTATCGCGTCCTCAATCAGGAAACAGCGCGTCGGCTGGGCGGTCTCCATTCAGCGCCGCTCCTCATCCACTCTGTTGATTTCGCTCCCATAGCGGCCATGCAGGCGGCCGGAGACTGGGACGGCGCGGGTCAGCTCCTCAATGCGGCTGCAAGGGGCCTGGTGGACGCCGGAGCCGAAGTGCTGGGCCTTGCCACCAACACCATGCATGTAGTGGCCGAGACCATGCTGGCGGGCATCGACACTCCCTTTGTGCATATTGCCGATCCGACGGCAGACGCGCTGCTGGCCGACTGCTTCGATACTGTAGGGCTTCTCGGCACGCGCTTCACCATGGAGATGGGCTTTTACCGCGACCGGCTGACCGAGCGCGGCCTGAACAATCTCATTCCCGAAGTCGATCGCACCAATCTCAACGGCATTATCTATGAGGAGCTTTGTCGCGGGATCATCCGCGAGGAGTCCCGCAGGATCTATGTTGGGGCCATCGAGAAACTCGCCGCACGCGGGGCCCAGGCGGTCATCCTTGGCTGCACCGAAATCGGCATGCTGATCGACGACGACGTCAGCCCGCTGCCGGTCTATGACACCACCGATCTTCACGCCAGGGCCCTTGTCGATCACGCCCTGAGCTGATCGAAAACGGCAAAAAGAAAAGGCCGCCCCGAAGGACGGCCTTTCCAAAAGTGATCAGACGGCAATCTTAGTGGATATGCGCGCCGCCAAGCTGCTGGGCCTCGATCGCGAGGTTCAGCAGGCCGGAAACGAACTGCTGGGCATAGGACTTGTCGTCCGGTGTCGCAGCGCGGGCCAGCTCTTCTTCGGCTGCCTTGATCTGCGCCTGCAGATCGGCATGGCTGAATTCGCTGAACGGCACGGATTCTTCGGCCAGGATGGTCAGGCCCGTCGTTGAGACATCAACGAAACCGCCGCGCACGAAGTACACTTCAGACGCGCCATTTTCCTTGGTCACGGTGATGAAACCGGGACGCATGGTGGTCATGAAGGGCGCATGGTCAAACATGACCGTGAAATAGCCCTCGGAGCCCGGCACGGTGACCGACTGCACGATTTCCGAAACCAGAAGCCGTTCTGGCGACACGATCTCGATCTTGAGGCCTTCAGCCATTTTTTTTTGGGTCCCTTAGCATCAGATGGGGGACCCGCTTTGCGGGCGGGTCCAACACGCAAGAAGGCGTGGCTTAGGCAGCCTGAGCCGCCAGCTTCTGGGCCTTCTTGACGGCATCTTCGATGGTGCCGACCATGTAGAAAGCAGCTTCCGGCAGGTGATCGTACTCGCCGTTCACCAGGCCCTTGAAGCCCTTGATGGTGTCTTCGAGCTGAACGAACACGCCAGGCGAACCGGTGAACACTTCTGCCACGTCGAACGGCTGGCTCATGAAGCGCTCGACCTTACGGGCGCGGGCCACGACCAGTTTGTCCTCTTCGGACAGCTCGTCCATGCCCAGGATCGCGATGATGTCCTGGAGAGCCTTGTACTTCTGCAGCACTTCCTGAACGCGACGGGCAACTTCGTAGTGCTCCTGGCCAACAACGTTGGCATCGAGAATACGCGAGTTGGATGCCAGCGGGTCAACGGCCGGGTAGATGCCCTTTTCCGAAATCGCGCGGTTCAGCACGGTCACGGCGTCGAAGTGGGCGAAGGACGTTGCCGGAGCAGGGTCGGTCAAGTCGTCGGCGGGCACGTACACGGCCTGAACCGAGGTGATCGAGCCCTTGTTCGTGGTGGTGATGCGTTCCTGCATCTGACCCATGTCGGTCGCCAGCGTCGGCTGATAACCCACAGCGGAGGGGATGCGGCCCAGCAGAGCCGACATTTCAGCGCCAGCCTGGGTAAAGCGGAAGATGTTGTCCACGAAGAACAGCACGTCCTGGCCCTGGTCGCGGAAGTTCTCTGCCACGGTCAGACCGGTCAGAGCAACGCGAGCGCGGGCACCCGGGGGCTCGTTCATCTGGCCGAACACGAGGGCGCACTTGGAACCAGCGGCCGAGCCACCGTTTTCCTTGGGGTCCTTGTTCACGCCCGATTCGATCATTTCGTGATACAGGTCGTTGCCTTCGCGGGTGCGTTCACCCACGCCAGCGAACACCGAGTAACCACCGTGCGCCTTGGCGACGTTGTTGATCAGTTCCTGGATCAGAACGGTCTTGCCAACGCCGGCGCCGCCCATCAGGCCGATCTTGCCGCCGCGAGCGTAAGGAGCGATGAGGTCAACGACCTTGATGCCGGTGACCAGAACCTGCGACTCAGGGTTCTGCTCGGCAAAGGCCGGAGCGTCCTGGTGGATTTCGCGCGAGGTTTCAGCAACGATCGGACCAGCTTCGTCGATCGGCTCGCCGATGACGTTCATGATGCGGCCGAGGGTCACTTCACCGACGGGAACGGTGATAGCGGTGCCCAGGTCAGTCACTTCGGCGCCGCGAACGAGGCCTTCCGTGGTGTCCATGGCAATGGTGCGCACTGCGTTTTCACCCAGGTGCTGCGCCACTTCCAGCACAAGGCGCTGGCCGTTGTTGGTGGTCTCAAGGGCATTGAGAATGGCGGGCAGGTGATCGTCAAACACGACGTCGACGACGGCGCCGATGACCTGCGATACGCGACCGGCCTTTTTATCTGCCATTTGTTCGTCCTCGCTGTGCGGTTAGAGCGCTTCGGCGCCCGAAATGATTTCGATGAGTTCTTTGGTGATCTGGGCCTGGCGCTGACGGTTGTAGCTCAACTGCAGCTTGCCGATCATTTCGCCAGCGTTGCGGGTCGCGTTGTCCATTGCGGACATCTGCGCACCGTAGAACGAAGCGTTATTCTCGAGCATGGCGCGGAAGATCTGCACGGAAATGTTCCGCGGCAGAAGATCCTCGACAATGGCCTCTTCGCTTGGCTCGTACTCATAGGGCACCGTGGACGCTGCTGCCTGGCCTTCGCCTTCGACAGCCTCGATACGAGCCGGAATGATCTGCACGGCCTGCGGCACCTGGCTGATCACCGAGTTGAACTTGGCAAAGAACAGGGTGGCGACGTCGAATTCACCGGCGGCGAACAGCGACTGCACCTTCTGGGAGATCTCGCTCGCCTGGGCAAAGCCGATATTCTTGACTTCGCGATAGCTCACCGTGTCGATGATCTTGTCGGCGAACTGACGCTTGAGAATGTCATGACCCTTGCGACCAACGGTCAGGATCTTGACGGTCTTGCCTTCAGACAGAAGCTTGTTGGCATGATCGCGCGCCAGACGCGCGATCGAGGAGTTGAAGCCGCCAGCAAGACCACGCTCGCCGGTTGCAACGATCAGAAGATGCACCTGATCGCGGCCATTGCCGGCCAGCAGCACAGGGGCGTCGGTCTGGCCGTCATAGACAGCGGCCAGGCTCGACAGCACCTGCCCCATGCGCTCGGCATAGGGACGGGCTGCCACGGCGGCTTCCTGGGCGCGACGGAGCTTAGCCGCCGCAACCATCTGCATGGCCTTGGTGATCTTCTGGGTCGACTTGACCGAGTCGATACGGTTCTTGAGGTCCTTTAGCGACGGCATGAGCCTAAAGTCTCCTTACCGGCTCAAGCCGCGTAGGTCTTCTTGATCTCGTCGAGGGCGGACTTGAGCTTGCCACGAGTGTCGTCGCTCAGAGCCTTTTCCTTGGCGATGGTCGACAGGATTTCAGCATACTTGCCACGCAGAGCGGACAGGATGTGCTTTTCGAAATCGCCAACCTTGTTCACCGCAACGCTATCGAGATAGCCATTGGCGCCGGCAAAGATCACCGCAACCTGCTCTTCGGTCTTGAGCGGGCTGAACTGGGGCTGCTTGAGCAGCTCGGTGAGACGGGCACCACGGTTCAGCAGGCGCTGGGTCGAGGCGTCAAGGTCCGAACCGAACTGGGCGAAAGCGGCCATTTCGCGGTACTGCGACAGCTCACCCTTGAGCGAACCGGCAACCTGCTTCATCGCCTTGATCTGAGCCGAACCACCCACGCGGGACACCGACAGACCGACGTTCACGGCCGGGCGGATACCCTGGAAGAAGAGGTTGGTTTCGAGGAAGATCTGGCCATCGGTGATCGAGATCACGTTGGTCGGGATGTAAGCCGAAACGTCGTTTGCCTGGGTTTCGATAACCGGCAGAGCGGTGAGCGAACCAAGACCGTGGTCTTCGTTGAGCTTTGCAGCGCGCTCGAGCAGGCGGGAGTGCAGGTAGAACACGTCGCCCGGGTAAGCTTCGCGGCCCGGCGGGCGACGCAGCAGCAGGGACATCTGACGGTAGGCAACAGCCTGCTTGGTCAGATCGTCATAGGCGATAACGGCATGCTTGCCATTGTCACGGAACCACTCGCCGATGGCGCAGCCGGTGAACGGCGCGATGTACTGGAGCGGAGCCGGATCAGAGGCGGTCGCAGCGATAACGATGGAGTACGGCAGGGCGCCGGATTCTTCGAGCTGCTTGACGAACTGCGCGACGGTCGAACGCTTCTGACCGACGGCAACGTAGATGCAATAGAGCTTGTCGGTGTCCGACGCGTTGGCGTCGTGAGCCGGCTTCTGGTTGAGGAAGGTGTCCAGAATGATGGCCGACTTGCCGGTCTGACGGTCGCCAATGATCAGCTCGCGCTGGCCACGGCCGATCGGGATCAGCGCGTCGATGGCCTTGAGGCCGGTGGACATGGGCTCGTGCACGGACTTGCGCGGCAGGATGCCCGGAGCCTTCACGTCAACGCGCGAACGCTGGGTGTGATCGATCGGGCCCTTGCCGTCGATCGGGTTGCCGAGGCCGTCAACCACGCGGCCGAGCAGGCCCGGACCAACGGGAGTGTCCACGATGGCGCCGGTACGCTTGACGACGTCGCCTTCCTTGATGGCGCGGTCGTTGCCGAAGATCACGACACCGACGTTGTCGGTTTCGAGGTTCAGCGCCATGCCCATGACGGCACCCGGGAACTCGACGAGCTCACCGGCCTGCACGTTGTCGAGGCCGTAAACGCGGGCAATACCGTCACCGACGGAAAGCACCTGACCGACTTCGGAAACCTGGGCTTCCTGGCCGAAATTCTTGATCTGGTCCTTGAGGATCGCAGAGATTTCCGCGGCTTTGATGTCCATTATCCGACCTCTTTCATGGCGATTTTCATCGCGGCGAGTTTTGTCTTGAGGGAAGAATCGATCAGCTGACTGCCGACCTTCACCTGAAGGCCACCGATCAGTGTGGGATCGACGAATTGATTGAGCGTGACGGTCTTGCCGAGCTTGGCCTTGAGCGTCTCGGCGAGGGCCTTGACCTGATCAGCGCTCAGCGGCGCGGCGGAGGTCACTTCCGCAGTCGTTTCGCCGCGATCGGCTGCTGCCAGCTCGCGGAAGACGACAATGATCTGATCCAGCGCGAACAGGCGGCCGTTCTGGGCCACGATGCGCAGGAAATTGGCAACGAGATTGTTGGCCGATGCCTTGGCGAGGATGGCGTCGAGCGCCTGTGCCTTGACCTCGGCATTGATCACGGGAGACCGCAGGTAACGCGAAAACTCTTCGCTTTCACCGATCAGCCGTGAGATGTCGGAAAGACCGGTTTCCACCTGGGCCAGCTGGTTCTCGCTCTTGGCGAGATCAAACAGCGCCGACGCATATGGCCGCGCGATCTGGGTAAGCACTGAATTCTGCGCTGCCAATGCCGCTTCACCCTCTCTTGGACCGGCCCACTGAAAATTTCCCTCTCGGGAACATGGCCGGCGTGTCAAAATTGCGTACGTTCGTGGAAGTAGGGGCCAAGCCAGGCGATTCCGAGCCAGCCCCCTTTAAGTTGGGCTCGCTCTAACACAAGCCAAGCGGCCCTTGCAAGGCTGCCAGGCGCGATTCAATTGCGGTGAAAATGTCGCAGTCCACAGCGCAATTTGCCGCTTTGGCCGGGTTCAGCGGGCTTCAGGGGCCTTACATGAAGCTCATGGGGTCGATATCGACCTGTAACTTTATGTCCCCCTTGGGTTTTTCGCCGCTCGCCAGCCAGAAGCGTACATAGCCGGAAAGATCGAAATCCTTGCCCGCCTGCGCAAGCAGCCGAACCCGGTGCCTGCCCCTGATCATGGCAACGGGCGCATCGGCAGGGCCGAAGAGCCGCACTCCCTCCGCCATCGGTGCACACGACAGCAGTGTCCGGGCATAGGCCATGGCGGTCGGCTGCTCATTGGCCGAGACGATGAGCGCAGCCAGCCGACCGAACGGCGGCATGCCCCCGGCTTCCCGGGCCAGCAGCTCCTGGGCGTAAAAGGCCTCACGATCCCCGGAAACCATGGCTTTCATCACCGGGTGATCGGGGTGATAGGTCTGGAGGAACGCCTTGCCATGCTGGCTGGCGCGCCCTGCCCGGCCGGCGACCTGCGTCAGGATCTGGAAGGTTTTTTCGGCCGCGCGCGGGTCGCCATGGGCAAGGCCGAGATCGGCGTCGAGTACCCCGACCACCGAGAGTTTTTCGAAATGGTGGCCCTTCGAAACCAGCTGGGTGCCGATGATGAGATCGAACTCGCCCCGCTCGACCTCGGCAAAGCGTTCGCGCAGCTGGGAATGGCTGCCCATGTCGGTGGAGAGCAGGACGCGGCGGGCATCGGGAAAACGCGCTGCGGCCTCTTCGGCGACCCGCTCGATGCCGGGACCGACGGCCACAAGAGTGTCCTCCTGCCCGCATTCCCTGCACACCTTGGGGACGCGGACTTCATGGCCGCAATGGTGGCACATGAGCACACCGCGAAACCTGTGTTCGACCATCCAGGCCGAGCAATCCGGGCATTTGTACTGATGGCCGCAGGCATTGCAGAGGGTGAGCGGGGCGTAGCCGCGACGGTTGAGGAACAACAGTGCCTGTTCGCCCCGGTCGAGCGCCCCAAAGACTTCCCGCGCCAGGCTCGGGGCGATCCACTGGCCTTTTTCCGGACCGTCGATGCGCATGTCGATGGCGGTGATGTCGGGCATGGCCGCCGCCGCGAACCGGCTTTCGAGCCGCACATGAGCATAGCGGCCGGTGTTGGCATTGTTGCGCGATTCGACCGAGGGCGTCGCCGAGGACAAGATCACCCGCGCATTGGCAAGATGCGCCCGGACGATGGCCATGTCGCGGGCATGATAGGTAAAGCCCTCGGATTGCTTGTAGGCGCCATCGTGCTCCTCATCGAGGACGAGAAGGCCCAGCTCGCGGAACGGCAGGAAGAGGGCGGAGCGCGCCCCGACCAGCGCCCGCACCGTGCCATCCAGCACCCCGCGCCAGATTTTTGCCCGTTGCACCGGGGTCATGTCGGAATGCCATTCGGCCGGACGGGTGCCAAACCGCTTGGTAAACCGGTCGATGAAGGTGTTGGTCAGCGCGATTTCGGGCAGGAGAATCAGTGCCTGCCGACCGGCGCGAAGCGTGTCGGCGACCGCTTCGAAGAAGACTTCGGTCTTGCCACCGCCGGTGACACCGTCGAGCAGCGCCACCCCGAAGCTATTGGCATCAATGGCTAAAATCTGGTCGAGGGCCGCCTGCTGCTCTTCATTGAGCTTGGCCGGAAAGGCATCCGGATCTGGCGGCATGACCACTGGTGGCGGCGGCGTTTCGAGCTTCTCGAGCGCGCCGCATTTTTCGAGTCCATCGATGACCGAGGTGGAGACCCCACTCGCCCCCACTAGCGCGGCCTTGGGCCAGGCCATGTCATCAATGAGAGTATCAAGCACCCGCAGGCGCGCCGGCGTCAGCTTGTCCGGCTCGAAGCCGGTGCGGCGATAGGCGATGACCGGACGGGGCGCATCGAGCGCTTCGGGGGATCGTAGAACGCCGCGCAGTACCTGTCCGGGAGCGGCCAGCGTATAGCGCGCCACCCATTCGACAAGCTTCAGGAGCTCTTCGCTGAGCGGCGGCACGTCGTGGGAAAAGCTGATGTCCCGCAACCGGTTATGGCCGACCTGGTCCTTGGGAAGTCCCCAGACGACGCCGAGCGTGAGACGGGGACCGAGGGGGACCGAGACGATGGAGCCGCGCTGGACTTCCATGTCCCTGGGCACGCGATAGGAATAGGGGCCCTCGACGGCGACCCCAACCAAAACCGCAACGATGTCCCCGGGACCATACATGTTTGTGCGCGTTCCGTTCTCGTCCTCCTTAGATAGGATCGACAAGCGATTCGGCTAGGGCGGGCTTTGCCGCACTTATCCCCCTTATCCCCAGGAGGAGAAAAACCGGCCGTCGCGCCGTGCCGGCACGCTCTGCGCGCCTCGAGAATTTACCTTCTTTTGCATCGAGAGGGATAAGTTGCTGATATGACCGACGCAGCCTTTGCCACTGATGCCTTCATTCAATCCCAGATCGCCGGCTGGATGCGCGAGCTCGGGTCGGTAAAGCGGCTCGCGCCCAAGACGCTTGAAGCCTATGCGCGCGATCTCTCCCAGTTCATGAGTTTTCTGGCCGGCCATATGGGCGGGCCCATCACTCTGCAATCATTGAGAGAATTGCGCGGCGCCGATATTCGCGCCTTCATGGCGCAGCGGCGCGAGGAGAGCCTGGGGTCACGGTCCCTCGCCCGGGTCCTATCGGCGCTGAAGAGCTTTTTCGGCTTTCTCGAACGCGAAAATATTCTGGCGACCGAAGCGCTCAATGTCATCCGCACGCCAAAAGTGGGGCGGTCGCTGCCCAAGGCGCTGACCGTCATTGAAGCCAAGCAAGCCATTGCCGCGACAAAGGAATTGGAAGAGGAGCCGTGGGTCGCGGCGCGCGACATGGCGGTGATCTCGCTCTGCTATGGAGCGGGCCTGCGTATTTCCGAAGCGTTGGCGCTGACCAAGGAAGATCTCGAGGCCGAGGTGCTGCGGGTGACCGGCAAGGGGGGCAAGGTCCGCATGGTGCCGCTCATCGCCCCGGTGCGCCGCGCCATCGACGAGTATCTGAAGCTAAGTCCTTATAAACTCTGGCCCGAGGACCCCCTGTTTCGCGGGGTAAAGGGCGGTGTGCTGTCGCCGCGCCTCATCCAGAAGCGGATGGAATTGCTCCGGTCCGCCCTCGGCCTGCCGCCGTCGGCGACGCCGCATGCGCTGCGCCATTCCTTTGCCACGCACCTCCTCGGCAAGGGCGGGGATTTGCGCTCGATCCAGGAATTGCTTGGCCACGCAAGCCTTTCGACCACCCAGATCTATACCGCGGTGGACACCGAGCGCCTGCTCGAGACCTATGCCAAGGCCCATCCACGGGGCTAGAAAGGTGACGCATCCGGGGCGAATTGGTTAGCAGACTGTTAGCATCGAGCGCACCCCTATGCGAAAGGCGTACGGCATTAAGCCGGACCGCACTTGCCGCGCCAGAGCTTTCCCGATTGAGTTGATGTCGGACCAAAGGGCGAACCGGCCCACCGGTATTTTTATGCCTTGCGGCGGACGAGCTTCCGCCCCGCCGCCTTCCTATAAGTTGACCGCCCCATGTCTGCCTCCCCAACCACCACCCCTGCCCCATTCGACATGGTTGGCTATGGATATGCCCTCGCCGGGGCTGTGCTGTTCTCGACCAAGGGCATTTTCATCAAGCTGGCCTATGCCGAGGGCGCGAGCACCGAAATGGTGATGGCGCTGCGCATGCTGATCGCGGTGCCGGTCTATCTGGTCATCCTGGTCGTGCTGCTGCGCGGCAATGACAAGATCAAAACCCTGCTGACGCCAAAGCGCATTCTCGGCTGCATGGCCGTCGGCACCATGGGCTATTATGTCTCGAGCTATCTCGACTTCGCCGGCCTCGCCTATGTCGACGCCCAATATGAGCGGCTGGTGCTGTTCACCTATCCGTTCTTCGTCTTCATCTTCGGCGTCTGGTTCTTCGGCGACCGGATGAACTGGCGGCTGATCCCGCCCATGCTCATCACCTATTCGGGGCTGCTGGTGATTTTTGGCTGGAGCCTGGCGGTAAAGCCCGATGGCCTCTTGGTCGGCACGCTGCTCGTGCTGGGTTCGGCCATCATCTTCGCGCTCTACCAGCATCTGGCGCGGCGCGAGATGCTGATCGTCGGCTCGGCACTGTTCACCTGCATCGGCATGCCGACCGCGGGATTCTTTGCCATCGGGCAGACCCTCACCATCTCGGGCATTAGCGGCTTTGCCGAACTCTCGCCCAGCATCTGGTTCTACGGGATCATGCTCGGCGTTTTCGGCACGGTTTTGCCCTCATTCCTGCTCAATGCCGGCATCGCCCGGATCGGGGCACGGGCGACCTCGTCCACCGCCTCCTTCGGCCCCATCGCCACGATTGCGCTGGCCGTCATCATCCTCGGCGAGGCTTTCACCATCTACCATGCCATCGGCACGGCAATGGTTCTTCTGGGGTCGACGCTTTTTGCCGGAAGTGAAAAAAAGGCAGCCGCATCGGGCAAATAATTCTCCACGGGGGCGCCTCTGGCGGTCACAAAGCCGCTATAGTCTGCATCCACAACAGCAGGCTGGAGGACAGTCCATGCGCTTTTCAAGCAGGGTCATTGCCGGGTCGCTGATCGGCATTTTATTGGCTTCGGCCGGAACAGTGCCGAGCGTTGCTCAGCCCAACTCGCCATCGGCCATCGATTTCGGTGACGACAGTTCGCCCTGGGCCAAGGATGGCGAATGTGATGATCCGCGCTTCACCGGCGAGGGCGTCGCCGAAGCCGTCGTCGATGCCGATCTGATGAAGGACGCCACCGATTGCGAGGCAGCCTTTACAGCCGGCACAGCCGAACTCAAGACCGAGAGCGCACCCCCGGCGACCAAGCCCGGCACGCCGCCGCCTCCCGCGCCCACGCCCACGCCTGTCCCGCGCGCCGGGATCGATTTTGGCGATGATTCATCGCAATGGGCCAATGATGGTGAGTGCGACGACCCACGCTTTACCGGCACTGGCGCTGCGGCCGAGCTGGTCGACGAAGACCGCATGAAGGACGCCACCGATTGCGAAGCCGCCTACGAGGCCGGCACGGTGACTTTTGATGAAGAGGTCGATGGCGATGACACGACCCAGCCGATGGGTCGCCCGAAAATCGACTTTGGCGACGACAGTTCTGAATGGGCCAATGACGGCGAATGCGATGATCCGCGCTTTTCCGGCGCTGGCGCTGCGGCCGAACTGGTCGATGAAGACCGCATGAAGGACGCCACCGATTGTGAGGCCGCCTACACTGCTGGCACGGTGACTTTCGATGACGGCGCCGATAGCGATGACACGACCCAGCCGATGGGTCGCCCGGAAATCGACTTTGGCGACGACAGTTCCGAATGGGCCAATGACGGCGAATGCGACGATCCGCGCTTTACCGGCGCCGGCGCGGCTGCCGAGCTGGTCGACGAAGACCGCATGAAGGACGCCACCGACTGCCAGGCAGCCTATGAAGCCGGCACGGTGACCCTGAGCGAAGCCCCCGAGGGCAGCGCAGGGATGCTTGCTGCCGGAGAAATCGACTTCGGCGACGATACCTCGGAATGGGCCAAGGACGGAGAGTGCGATGATCCGCGCTTTACCGGCGCCGGCGTCGCCAGCGAAACCCTTGCCGGCGACATCAGGCGCGACGCCACCGATTGCCGCGCGGCAGTGGAGGCCGGCACCGCCACCTATGAGGGCGAAGCGGAAAACCTCGCCTTCGACTTCGGCTCGGACTTTTCCCAGTGGGCCAATGACGGCGAATGCGACGACCTGCGCTTTACCGGCGCCGGTGTCGACAAGAAGCTGCTGACCGAAGACCTGATGGGGGATGCGACCGACTGCAAGGCGCTGTTGGAAGAGGGCCGGATTTCGATCCGCACCATCTATACGCCCGAATATGCGGCCGGCGCGCCTTATGACAGCTCGGGCGTCGACTTTGGCGACAATACCTCGAGCTATGCCGATGACAATGAGTGCGATGACCCGCGCTTTGAAGGTCCGGGCACGGCCACCACGCTGCTCGACAGCGATCTGATGGCCGACGCCAATGACTGCAAGGCCGCATACGAGGCCGGCACCATCATGCTGATCGAAAACGCCAACTGAGGATTTTTCCGATTTTTGGACGTTTGGCGGCGGGGTAAAAACTCCGCCGCTTTTTTGTGGGGCTCGAGTGCCCCCCTCCCCGACCTCCCCTCAAGGAGGAGGAGCGGCATCGCGTGTCAAAAAATTATGCCGCCTGGCCTGCCACGTAGCCGGAGGCCCAGGCCCACTGGAAATTATAGCCGCCGAGCCAGCCGGTAACGTCGACCGCCTCGCCGACGAAGAACAGGCCCGGCACGGTGCGGGCTTCCATGGTCTTGGCGTCGAGCCCGGTTGTATCCACGCCACCCAGCGTCACTTCAGCCGTCCGATAACCTTCCGAGCCGACGGGCTTGAGCGTCCACTTGTTGATGCCTTCGGCTGCCAGGGTCAGCTTCTTGTCGGAGAAATCGCCGATCATGCCGGGCATGTCGATCGTTTCGCCGACCAGTTGGGCGAGGCGCTTGGGCAGGCGTTCACCCAGCACGGTCTGGATGTGCAGTCTGGGGCTGGACTGGCGCGCTGCCTTAAGGAAATCGAGCGCATCTTCGCCGGGCAGGAGATTGACGCCGATCGCATCGCCCTCGCGCCAGTAGGAGGAAATCTGCAAGATTGCCGGGCCGGACAGGCCGCGATGGGTAAACAGCAGCGCTTCGCGGAAATTGGTCTTCTTGTGGCTGACCACTGCCTCGGTCGATACGCCGGCCAGCGGCTTGAGCTTTTCCAGCGCGCCTTCCTCAAAGGTGAGCGGTACCAGCGCCGGGCGCGTGTCGGTCACTTCGAGGCCGAACTGGCGGGCAAGCGTATAGGCAAAGCCGGTGGCGCCCATCTTGGGGATGGATTTGCCGCCCGTGGCCACGACGACGCTTTCCGTGGTGACAAAGCCATCACCGACGAGAATCTTGAAACCTTCGGGGATCTTTTCGACCGAACCGATGGTGCGCCCGGTCCAGATCGCCGCTCCGGCGGCGCGCAGGCCCTCGATCAGCATATTGACGATCTGGGTGGCCGAGCCATCGCAGAACAACTGCCCGAGCGTCTTTTCATGGTAGGAAATGCCGCGGCGCTTGACCCGCTCGATGAACATTTCAGGTGTGAACCGCGACAGCGCCGACAGCGCAAAGCGCGGGTTCTGCGACAGGAAGCGCTCGCGCCCCAAGACATGGGTGGCGTTCACATTGGTGAAATTGCAGCGCCCACCGCCCGAAATACGGATCTTTTCGCCGGGATCTCGGGCATGATCAACGACGAGAACCCGCCGTCCGCGCTGCCCGGCCTCGATGCCTGCCATCAAGCCGGCCGCACCGGCCCCCAGAATTACTACGTCAAAATCGGTCATTTTCGGTCCTGGAGGCATTCTCTTTGGCTTTCCCTATCCCCCTCGG